>NZ_JANSIZ010000014.1:0-46100 GCF_047462315.1 Synechococcus sp. H60.2
GGGATCGATGAAGCAACTGGGGCAGAAGAAGAGACAAAAGCTCTGCTGTCAAGCGGGTGAGGAAACCCCACCCGCCTGCGCGGTGGGGTAGTTCATATTGAAGCCAAGCAACTGCAGCAGGGGAAATCCATGAGAGGTTACTTTCCCACAGATGGTGTTCGAGCATTCTGAAGGCAAATTTGGAGAAAGGTCACAGCACCCCTGGCTGCTCCACCTGTGGCAGGAGCCGCTAATCGCAGTGATTCGCCTCTCGGCCAGCCACGCTCAGGCCCTTGAGGGATCCACCTTGGCCATCCGGGCCGGGATCCGCCACATTGAGATCACTCCCCACGTTCCCCGATATCTGGAGTTGATTGCCCAACTGCGGCAAGACTACCCACATTGCTGGATAGGAGTGGGCACGGTTTTAAATCGGCAGATGGCAGAGCAGGCTTGGCAAGCGGGAGCCCAATTCTATGTTTGCCCCTTTACGGACGAGAGCATCATCTGCTGGGGTCGGGAAGCGGGGCTGCCCATCGTGCCCGGCGCCCTCACCCCTGGCGAGATCTGGAGGGCCTGGCAGGCGGGGGCAACGGCAGTGAAGGTGTTTCCGGCAGAAAGCCTTGGCGGATCCCGTTACCTACGCCACCTGCAACCAGTGCTGGGATCCCTGCCTTTGATCCCAACGGGGGGAGTCACCTTGGCCAATGCAGCAGAATATCTGCAGGCAGGGGCCTGGGCTGTCGGCATCGCCGGAGATCTGTTCCCAGCGGAGCTTCTTTCCCCGCGAGGGGTCGATCCAGACAGTTGCCGGCAAAAGCTGGAGAATCGGCTGCGGCAAACGCTACAACAGCTTGCCAACCAGAGAGCCGCCGAGGCCTGGCCCGAGCTGAGCAAACCACTAGAATAAGGTGCATGGTGTGAGTGAGGCCTGCATGGATGGATTCCTGGATCTGTACCTGGAGCTAAACGTCCCCAGCCCAGTTGAGGAAGCCACTTGGCACCGTTGGTTTGCAGTGTGGCTGCGAGAGCTGGGGGTGAAGGATCCCTGCGAGCTCAGCCTTTGCCTCACCTCCGACGAGCACATCCGCCAGCTCAACCGCGAGTTTCGCCACATCGACGCTCCCACCGATGTCCTGGCCTTTGCCGCCGAGGAGATGTCCACCCCTGTCGAGCTGCAGAAGATAACAGGGGTGCGCCTGCTGGGGGATATCGTAATTTCGGTACCCACTGCTTGCGCGCAAGCAAAAGCCCAGGGGCAGCGGCTGTCGCAGGAATTGGCCTGGCTGGCCAGCCACGGCCTGCTGCATCTCCTGGGATGGGATCACCCCGATGAGCTTTCCCTACAGCGCATGTTGCAGCAACAGCGCTACCTGCTTGCCGCCATCCAAGAAGATCTGGAGGTGACCCATGGCCAGCAGCCCTAGCCGTTTTCCCCAGCCGCTGCGTTTGGCGGCATTGCGACAGCGAGCTCCTTTTACTTCAGCGCAGGTCAATTCGGCCCATCCCTCCAAGGCAGCAGATGCGGGAGCCCAGGCTGACCTCACGGCGAAGGATCCCTGGCAGCGCCCCCCCTCGTGGCAGGTGGCCACTAGCCTCAGTAAAAGCTTCTACTATGCGGGAAAGGGCCTGCTGTACGCCGCCCGCACCCAGCGCAACTTTCGCATCCACCTGGCTGTGGCGGTGGTGGCCTTTGTCTTGGGGTTGGCCCTGCGGCTGAGCGCTGTAGAAATGGCCCTGATCAGCTTGACCAGCGGGATGGTGATGGCCTTGGAGCTGGTGAATACTGCCCTGGAAGCAGTGGTGGATCTGACCCTGGGCAGCCGCTATCACCTGCTGGCAGAAATTGCTAAAGATTGCGCTGCCGGAGCGGTGTTGGTGGCGGCGATGGCGGCTTTGGCGGTGGCAGCTTGGCTGTTTCTCCCCCCCCTGCTCCTATTGCTGCCAGAGGGCCTGCTCCTGCCAGGGTAGGGATGCCGAAAGAGTTTTGCCCAGTCTTTCAAAGGGTCGTATTCTAAAAGCACGACCCCCTTTCAATCGGGATGACCAGCTTGACCCAAGAGCCTCCTCTATACTTGGGAATGGATCACCACCCGTCCCCCCTCTCGATCCAAATTCAGGGGTTTGGCCTCTGCTTCGATATCCAGTTGCTCCCAGGCGCCGACCATGGCGGATCCCACTCGTTCTCGCTCCTCCGGGGCGCAGAAGGCTAAAAGTGTGGGGCCAGCCCCGCTGATCACCACCCCATAGGCCCCGGCAGCCAGAGCCGCCGCCTGGACGGTTTTGAAGCCGGTAATTAGCTCCATGCGCGCCGGTTGGTGCAGCCGATCCTGCAAGGCCACCTTTAGCCAGTCCACCCGCCCCGACTGCAGGCTGCGGATAAGCAGCCCCAGGTGACTGACGGAAAAGACAGCATCCGCCAGGCTGACGGACTTGGGCAGGATCTCGCGGGCCGCCTGGGTGGACAGCTTAAAGTTAGGCACTGCCGCCACCAGGCCGATGTGTTCGTGCCAATCCACCGGACAAAATACCCATTGCCCCTGCTGCCCCTGCACACAGAGTTGACAGCCGCCCTGGAGGGCAGGCACCACGTTGTCGGGATGGCCTTCGAGGGCAATGGCCAACTGCAGGAGAGTCTCAGGAGCCAGGTTCAGGGATCCAAGAGCATTGGCCCCCAGCAGGCCGCCGACAATCGCAGTGGCAGAGCTGCCCAGCCCCCGCGCCAGGGGCACGTTGAGGGTAATCTCAATCTCCACCCCCGGCACCGGCTTGCTGAGCAGCTCGAAAGCGCGGCAGAAGGCGCGATACACCAGGTTGTCCTTGCTCTGGCTGATGTGATCGCTGCCTCGATAGTGGATGCTGAGACCGGTGGGAATCTCGCGAAATTGGAAGTGGTTGTAGAGCTCCAGGGCTGCACCGATGCAATCGAACCCCGGCCCCAAGTTAGCGGTGGTGGCAGGGACGATCACCTCTACTCGCTCTCTGACCAAGGGGGAAGCTCCTTAGCGAACGGCGGACAACTCAACACAGCAGAGTAACTTGGTAGCCCCGTACTCAGCGCTCCGCGCCGCTAGCGCGAGTAGTGCAGGGCAGAAAAGCCTTCGAGCGACTGGAGTCGCTCGCCAATGTTATCTTGTAATCTTAAGTCAGCACCTGCCCCGGTGAAAAACCCGGACAGTGCCGTAAGTCAACAAGTAAGCGGAACCTTGAGGCCTTGTCTCTGGGAACCGTCTAGGGGCGTCTTGACAGCGCCTTTACGAGTCCAACTGTGGACTGCGTAAGAATCCCCCGACTTTAGTCGCGGGAGTGTCAACTGTAAGCTCCCATTATCCTACGAATGGGGGATCTCAGGCTCGCAGGGCCTCGATGGGATCCAGTTGCGCCGCTTTCCGGGCCGGGAAAATGCCGAAGACCAGCCCAATCCCTGTCGAGAGGGAAAAGGCCACTGCCACTGCCACTGCATCCACGCGGGTAGCCAGGGGCGTGAACACTTGCACCGCCACCAGCAGGCCGCTGCTGAGGAGGATCCCGGCCACGCCGCCGCTGACGGCAATGAGAATAGCTTCGGTGGCAAACTGCTGCAAAATTTGCCGGCTATCGGCGCCGATCGCCTTGCGCAGCCCGATCTCAGAGGTGCGTTCCGCCACCGAGATCAGCATCACATTCATGATCCCCACCCCGCCCACCAGCAGCGAGAGCGCCGCTGTGCCGGTCAACAACACCCGCAGCAGAGTTAAGATCCTGGCCGCCCCGTCCAGCAACACCTTTTGGTTGCGGACAACAAAGTCATCCTCCCCCACCAGTTGGTGCCGTTGCCGCAGCAAGTTGCGGATCTGGAACTCGGCAGCCGGCAGATCGGCTTCAGAGCGGGCCGAGACAAAGATCGCCGTCAGCTCCAGGCCGTAGGGGGAACGCCGCCCGACAAAGCGGTTGGCCACCACATCCACCGGCAAAAACAGGCCAGCATCGCTGTTGCCAAACACCGTTGGCTTGGAACGCAACGTGCCGATTACCTCAAAGGGCAAGTTGTTCAGCAGCAGCGTCTCCCCAATTGCAGCGGCAGGATCCAAGCCGAACAGCTCGCGGGCGGCCTCGCTGCCCAGCACCACCACCGGGCGCTGCTCCTCAATATCCGCCGGCAAGAGAAAGCGGCCTTCCTCAACCTCCAAATTCAGCACCGACAAATACTCCGGCCAGGTGCCTGTGGCCTCATAGCGGCGATCCACTCCGCCCCGCACGGCGCGCACATTGACCACAAGACTGGGGACGGCTGCCGACACAGCGGGCACTTCCGCGGCAATTGCCCGTAGATCGTCGAGGGTGATGGGACGGGTGTTGCTGGCGTCCGCCAGGCCCAAGCTGGAAGAAAAGACAATGAGCAAGTTGGTGCCCAAAGAACGGAACTGATCCACGGCCAGCTCCTGGGCGGCATGGCCAAACCCAGCAATGGCCACCACAGCGGCGTTGCCGATGAGGATCCCCAACATGCTTAAACCGGTGCGCAGGCGGTAGCGGCGCACCATTTGCCAGGCCATTTGGGCTGCAATCGGTAGGCTCATGGGTGTGGCTTGATTTGAGCGGTTTCGCTGCGATTTTGCTCTTGTCGGATCAAAGCCTCTAGGTTCACCCCCGGCGGCAGCGCCGTAAAGACCCGATCCCCCGCCCGCAAGCCGGAGAGCACTTGGGTGATCCCGCCCTGGGTGAGGCCCGTTTCCACTGGTCGATAGACGGGCCGCTGGGTTTGCGGATCCAGCAGGATCACCCCCTCTTGGCCCTGCTCCCGCAGGATGGCCACCGAGGGCACTGTGAGCGCCTGAGGCTGCCGCTCCCCGATAAAATCCACCGAGACGTTCATGCCGGTGCGCAAAAAGTCTGCCCCCGGCTCCGGCTCGATCATGACCCGAAAGACGGTGACCTCCCGCACCACCACCGTGGCAGGGGCAATCCGCTTCACCCGCCCCTGCACCACCCGATCCGGATAGGCCAGGGATCGGATCTCCACCGGCTGCCCCACCCGCACCTGGGCAATTTGCGCCTCCGGCACCTCTGCTCGCACTTCGATCCCTTGGGCCAGTGCCAAGATGGAGCTGGAAGAGGCGGCGGTGACATCGGAAGCTGCGGTAGTGGGAGTTACAAAGGATCCCACCTCGGCAAAGCGCTGCACCACCACGCCGGAAAAAGGCGCCCGGATCTCGGCCTCAGCCAGGCGAGATTGCCGCTGCGCCAGCTCGGCTTGCGCCTGGGCAATCTGAGCTTGGATCTGCTGCAGCGTTTCTGGGCGGCTACCTGACTGCAATCGCTCCAGCTCTTGTTGGGCAGCTTGCAAGTCCGCTTGCGCTTGTTCCAAGCGAGCTAGGCGTTGATCCAGCTCGCTGCGGGCTACAACCCCCTCCTGCACCAGCGCCTGAATCCGCTCCAATTCCCTTTGGGCCAAACTCACCTGCGACCGCGCCGCGTCCACCCTAGCCTGGGCTGCCGCGATGACCTGGGGTCGCTCGCCGGCTTGCAGTTCCGCCAGGCGGGCCTGTAGCTCTTGGATGCGGGCTTGGGCTTGGCGAATGCTGCTGGCCAGATCGCCGTAGTCCATCCGAGCCAACACTTGCCCCGCCACCACCTCATCCCCCTGATCCACCAGCAGCTCCGCCAGACGACCGGACTCGCGGGGGCTGACATTCACCTGCCGGATCGGCTGCACCTGGCCGCTCACCCTCAGGCGTTGGGTGAGATCTGTCACCTGCACGGGCACCGTTAGCCTCTGCAGACGCTGGGCCATCTGTTGCCGGAGCTGACGCTGAACGAGAATGCCGCCACCGCCCAAGCCGGCCAACAGCATCCCCACCAGGATCCAGCCGATGGGCAGTCCTCTGTTGCGGGATCCGCTCTGTGGCAGGGGTTGGTCAGTAGATTTGGCAGGGGGTGGGGATCCCGTCTGGGGCTCATTGGTGCGCAGGATCACAAAAGTCTCTCGCCTTTCACAAGGGCTTTCTCTGTATCCAGCCTATTGAAAAAGGAGAGGGGGTGCAAACGCGGTTTCCCACATCGGCTAGTGGGTGCGGGCGGCTGGCAGGCTCTGTACAAAAAAGGGGGGGATTGCTACACTGATTAGCTGCCGATAGCGCGGGAAAGCCATGAACGCTCGCATCAACGCCGAAGAGATCCTCCGCTCCATCGAAGCGGCCTACATGAAGCCGGATCTGCCAGAGATCCATGTTGGCGATCAGGTACGGGTGGGGGTGCGCATTCAAGAGGGCGGCAAAGAGCGGGTGCAAGCCTTTGAAGGCACGGTTATCGCCATGCGTCACTCTGGATGCAACCGCACCATCACGGTGCGCAAGGTTTTCCAGGGAATTGGAGTGGAGCGGGTCTTCCTGGTTCACTCGCCGCGCATTGAGTCAATCCAGGTGTTGCGGCGTGGCAAGGTGCGGCGGGCCAAGCTGTTCTATCTGCGAAACCGAGTGGGCAAGGCCACTCGCATCAAAGCCAAAACGGATTCTAAAGAAGAAGCCCTCTGAGGCTTTGGGCATACCTGCTACACTGGGTAAACTAGGTAAGGGGCTGGTTCTTTACCCATGCGTCCTTAGTTCAGTTGGTAGAACGTCGGTCTCCAAAACCGGATGTCGGGGGTTCGAGTCCTCCAGGACGCGTTGCTGGACAGTTGTGAGGGCGGGCTGGCTTCTGCAGAGCTAGGGAGCCCTCCCTGTCTTTAGCGAGACCTAGGCTCTACCTGTCTCTTTCTTGATGCGCTCCAGTTCTGCCTGCAGCTCAGCAATCTGCCGGCGCAGGCGAGCTGCCTCCGACAGCTCAATGGCAGTACTCCCTTCTAGCTCTGCTCCGCCTATATCTTCGATAGTGATTTTGCGGGGGCCACCAGCAGGCTCCCCCCCTTCCTTGCGCTTAGCATTGGCGGCAATGGCGTCCATGTAGGCCTGCGCCTCCTCGGCTCTCATTGCCCCCAACTCTACCAATTCATCGACTAAGGCTTGCACCTGCTTGCGCAGCTCCAGCAGGCGCTCTCTAGCACTCCCAGCTACCTTGGGGGCATTGTCGGCCACCAGAGCGGCCAGACCCATACCAAAGTAGAAAGCTTTCTCAGCCAAGTTGGCGAGGGGGTTGTCTTTCTCAGCCATAGGGTGTGCCTTGCCAGGGCCAGCGGAACAACTTGAACAAGGAAAATCTAGGTGCAGGAAAAGGGCGACCCGGGTTGACGCGCCTGCTCAGAGCATCCCGTAGTGCTGCTATCTTCCGATCCTGACACGGTTTGGGCGTCGGAGCTGCACGGACCCAGGTCTTCCAGTAGCCTAACATTTTTCCTCTCTGCCCCGCTCGGCTTTCTGGAGGTAATCCCAGATCTTCAACTAACATCCCCCTGTGCCCCCCCATATACGGAGAGGTCAGGTACAGCACGAGCTTTCCCGTCTTGCAAGGTCAACCTAAGGGGTTTCCGGCGGCTCCAGATAAACTGGGATCCGCTCGACAACGGTATCGCTGCGCCGCACCTCTTGTCCTTGGGCTTGGGGGATGGCCACCGGCAAGGTAACCGGTTGGGCAACGAAACAACTGGCCACTGGTAGAGCCTGCTCCAGTTCGTCGAGAGGGCGCGGGATCACGGCCACCGCATGCAACTCGCCGATGCGCTCTGCCTCGTACATGCCGGCATCGATGGCGATGGCCACGTTGGCCACCGTGCCCCGAATGATGGCCGTACACAGGCCGTCGCCGATGGTCTCGTAGGCGGCCAGTTGCACATCCGCCGTTTTCAGCATTGTATCGGCGGCCCCTACCATAGCCGGAAAGCCGCGGGTTTCCAGCAGGCCCACGGCCAAGTTGCTGAGGCGGCTGTAGCCGCGGTTTTGCGCCAGTTGAGACAGCTTGCTGCTGACGGGCAGCACCGCCTCCAAGTTGGGCAAAGGCCGTGGAATGACCAAACTGGAGATTTCCTCTTGGTCAAACTGGCGGGCTAGCTCAATCCCCTCCTCGATGGCAATGCGCACATCGGCAATCCCTCCCCGTACGATTGCCGTGCAGTAGCCTCCTGAGATCTTCTCAAAGCCGATCAGCGCCACTCCTGCCGACTTGGTCATGGCGTCGGCAATGCGCACAATGACCGGAAAGCTGCGTGTCTGAATAAGACCCAAAGAGGTGGACATAGCACCCTACTTCTTTATGCCAGTGTAGCCCTCAAGACTGGCCACCCCCAGAGGATAGGATCTGCCGGTAAGGATAGATCTTGCCCAGCAGCCGATCCAGCTCCGAATAGCCCGGGATCCCATTGAGCTTGCGGGTCTTAGGGGATCTTGAGTTCTCTTGGGTTTGCTCAGCCGCCTCCTGCCAACGACGGGTTTGCTTTTCCACCTGAACCAGCGGCGAATCGGGGGGAGAGGCCGGCTCAGGCAAGGTTTCCTCAGAGGGTTCTGGCGGGGCTACTGCCGACACGGGCTCTGCCTCGCTAGCTATGCCCACCTCCGCCTCTTGCCTGCTGGAATAGGTGGGATCCCCGACCAGCGAGCGGGGAGGGATCACTGCCTGGCTGAGCACCGAACAGTTGAGCAGCGTGGTTTCCGAGCCAATGCAGGCATTTTTGCCGATGGTGCCCTGACCGATCACCAGTACCCCCATCCCCAGGGTGGCCCCCGCCTCCACGACAAGGGATCCCCCACAGGCGTGGAGAACGGATCCCATGCCAATACAGACGCCCCGCCCGATCTCGATGCGACAGCCGGGGTTGGCCCGCAACAGCACTCCCGCTCCGATGCCTGCTCCTGCCTCCACCTGCACTTCGCCACTGACATAGTAGTGAGTTTCGCCGTTCTGGCTGGGCCAGGAGCGCAGCATTGTGGAGGTGGGCAGAGGCAAAGCCAAGGTGCTCCTCATCGCTAGGAGGTCGGACCAAAACCAACCTTGAACCGACAGTGATTCAGAGAAAATGCGGATCCCTCAAGGGGTTTGGATGATCTGCTCCAGCACCCGTCGCTTGGCTTTGGGGTCGATGCCCAGCAGACGCACATACTCGCCGCGGTGCTCCTCCAGGCAGGCTTCCAGAGCCGCTACCACCTGGGGCACCTGGGTGGCCTCGATAGGGCTGCAGCTCTGCCAAGAGGAGGTGCGAAAACGCCGCTTGTCCGCGTGTTCGGTGCCAATGCGGTAGCCCTGGCTGAGCAATTGCTGCACCTGTGCCACCACCTCGCTGCTGAGTCGGGTGCTGGCAGGAACGGTGGAAACAGGAGTAGCCGCTGGGGATCCCTGGGCTGCAGGGGCGGGCGACTTGCCGCCGGGGGTTTGAATGATGCGCTCGTAAACCCGCTTTTTCCCCTTGGGATCAATCCCCAATAGGCGCACGTAATGGCCTTGGTGCTCCGCCAAAGCAGCCGTCAGCTTGGCCAACACCTCCGGCCCGCGGCTAGCGTGAATGGTCGGCCCGCTTTGCCAAGAGGAGGTTTTGAAGCGGCGCTCGTCAGCATATTCGTAGCCGATGCGATAGCCCTGAGCCAGCAGCCGATGTACCTCTTCCTGTAACTCCAGGTCGAGGCCAGCAGCACTCCCTCCCCGGTTGCCCCCCTCTGCAGGCGGGGCTGTTCCGCCACTGCTGCTGCTCACCTGCCCCTGGGGCGTTTGAATCACCTTCTCCAGCACCCGCCGTTTGGCCTTGGGATCGATCCCCAGCAGGCGCACATACTCTCCCGTGTGTTCAGCCAGGGCCGCCTGCACAGCCGCCAGGATCTCTTGGGCCGAGCCACTCCAATTGCCCAAAGTCTGCCAGGAAGAGGTGCGGTAGCGGCGAACATCGGCCACCTCCAGGCCGACGCGATACCCCTGCGCTAATAGCGCCCGGATCTCCTCCTCCAAGCCGGCGTCAGGGCGCGGGCTGGCTGCCCCAGAACCTGGGGCTGTAACCGAGACGTGGCTGGGGGATCCGGAAACGGTCGCCGGCCCCTCCGGGGTTTGGATGATCTGCTCCAGCACCCGTCGTTTTGCCTTGGGGTCGATCCCCAGCAGGCGCACGTATTCGCCGCGGTGCTCCGCCAGAATAGCTTCCAGCGATTGCATTACCTCGGCCTCGCGGGTGCTGGTGATTGGGCTTTCGCTTTGCCAGGAAGAAGTGCGGAAGCGGCGGGCATCGGCATATTCCAGCCCTACCCGATAGCCTTGGGCCAACAGGGCGCGAACCTGCTCCACCACCTCCGGCTTGAGAACGGATCCGCCGCCGTTCCGGCCGTTGGCGCGAGAGGAGGAATGAGTCATAGATGCCGTCTCCGTAGCCGTTGGGTTAGAGGTGCGCGACTGCAGAAGTTCGTTGCGAATGGGAGCAATACAGACGAGGTTTTCACTGCAGTGATAGCCTTCCAGCAGAGCCTGGTTGATGCCGATCACATGTTGGGCAAACTTGGCATCGCTATCCTGCACATCGGGCAGCCGATCCGCCTCAGCTTGCGTGGTGATGATGGAGCCGGAGGGCACATACTTGCCCGGCGGGATCTCCACATCCTGGATCAGGCAGTGCAACATGACGATGCAGCCATCCCCCACCCGCGCGTTGAATACCGTGGAGCGAAAGCCGATGAAGCAGTTGTTGCCCACGTAGGCTGGCCCGTGGATCAAAGCCATGTGAGCAATGGAGGTATTCTTGCCGATCCAAACCGAGTAAGGCTGGCCATCCTCGCCAATGACCCGCCCCTGTTCCAGGCCATGGATCACCACTCCATCCTGGACGTTGGAGCCGTCGCCAATGTAGAAGGGGGAGCCCTCATCCGCACGGATGGAAGTTCCTGGGGCAATCAGCACCTGCGCGCCCACGCGCACATCCCCAATGAGATTGGAAAAGGAATGCACGTAGGCAGAGGGATGAATGGTAGGCTCCGCCAGGCGGCGAGACCAGGGCGTTGGCGGCGCAGCGTAGGTGTGAGCAGGCATAACCGTGAGCCTCTAGAACACGTCAGGGAAAGGAAAGAGAGATCCCAGCTAGCGTTGGTCGCGCTTGTTGTAGAGGGAGCGACCGCCAATGCTAACGGTGTCGATGATCGCCATCACCACTGCATCCAACGGGCGGGTTTCGTTCCCCTGCGGCTGGCGAGCTGCGCTGCCTTGGCTGACCAGCACCCACTCCTCAGCGCCGGCCCCCACCGGATCGGCGGCTACAGCGTAGTCGGGCTGCGGTCGGCCCTCGAGATCGACATACTGCACCACCAGAAACTTCACCCCCGTCAGGCTGGGATCCTTTTGGGTGCTGGTAACAGTGCCCCGCACAATCGCGATACGCATCTATGGACGGGTGAAGGGACGGATGGCGTTGACCCCTTCGCGGAACTGAGCCACATCCTCGGTGTAGCGAATGGGCAACACGTACTCCAGGTTTTCGTGGGGACGGGCGATGATGTGCCAGGAGAGCAACTGGCCGCCATTGACCCGCTTCACCGACTCGATCCCGGCGGCCACCGAGGCCTGCACCTCGGAGACATCGCCCCGCACGATCACGGTGACGCGCCCGCTGCTGATTTTCTCGTAACCCACGAGGGTGACGCGCGCGGCCTTTACCATGGCGTCGGCAGCTTCTACCACTGCCGGGAAGCCCAGGGTTTCGATCATTCCGACTGCAATAGCCATAGGGACTCCTTACGCTGAAATTTTTGGGGGAGTGTAAACCCGGCCCGATTTTCCGGCTCGGGTCAATTCCGGGCTAGGTGCAACTGCTTGGTTTAGGTGCGAAACTGCTCCACTGCCTCCGTGTAGCGGATGGGCAGCACAAACTCCAGGTTTTCGTGGGGACGGGCGATGATGTGGTGGGAGAGGATCTCGCCCCCACTCACCCGTTTGGCAGACTCCAAGCCGGCGGCCACCGAGGCCTGCACCTCGGAGACATCGCCCCGCACGATCACGGTGACGCGCCCGCTGCCAATTTTCTCGTAACCCACGAGGGTGACGCGCGCGGCCTTTACCATGGCATCGGCAGCTTCTACCACTGCCGGGAACCCACGGGTTTCGATCATTCCGACTGCAATAGGCATATCAACCCTCCACTTTTGAACACTCAGTTCCTGAACGTTGCCGAACCCAGCAATAAGGCCAATCGATCTCCAACCTGATCTCCCCTATTGGGTTCGATCCTGCAATTTCCATCGAACTCATCCGGGAGATTCTCTGCCCAAACCTCAGTGGACAGCTCTTCTCGGCCACACCTACCCCAGCCACCACAGACCTCCCCCTGGAGAGAAGGCCCTGCCCAGCCGCCGACCTCAGACTCAATAGACTGAAGCCAGAAAAGGTTGTAGGAGCCATCTGGGTTAACCACAACTGTCACTTAGGCGGGCAAAGCTGCCAACTCCAGGCTAAGTCCCCATCTTTCTTGCACAAAATCGATCCGACAAAATCGACGAGGACAGCCCAGAGAAGGGATCCCCCGACTTAACAGAATGATATCCCCATTCAATCCTGGACGAAAATCAATATTTTTAATTAGCACGATAGCTTTTTATTAAGAGAGGCAAAATTGTTATCAACTCAAAAATAATTCTTGACATCTTTTCAACTTTTGCCGTTATCGGCGCAGCGAGGGTGGCACTTCCAAGCCATGGGCTTCCATGAGGTTGGGTTGGCTCATCAGGTGGGCCGGGGATCCCTGGGCACAAATCCGGCCTTGATCCAAGAGGAGCACCCGATCGCACACTTCCAGGATCAGTTCCAGATCGTGGGAAGCGAGCAGAAAGGTGTGCGTTGCTTGCAACAAAAAGGCGATTAGCCGGCGACGGGCGCGCAGATCCAGGTTGGCAGTCGGCTCATCGTAGAGGATCAACTGCGGCTGCATCGCCAAGATCCCGGCGATCGCAACCATGCGTTTTTCGCCGCCGGAGAGATGATGGGGGGGACAGTTGGCCAGATGCAGGGTGCCGGTCATCTCCAGGGTTGCTTGAACCACAGCCGCGACCTCCGCCTCAGAACGTCCCAGGTTGCGTGGCCCAAAGGCTACATCTTCGGCCACCGAGGCAGCAAACAGCTGATCGTCGGGATCCTGAAACACCAGCCCCACCTCAGGGCGAAACTGGCCAGGCCGGAGCGGCTGCCCAAACAACGTGATCTGGCCGGAACAGGGGGGCAACAGGCCGGCGAGGGCCAGGAACAGGGTGGTTTTGCCGGCGCCATTGGGGCCAATGATCCCTAGGTGCTGCCCGGCCTCAACCCGTAGATCCAGCCCTTGCAGCACCGGCGGACAACCGGGATAGCCGACCCACAACTGTTTGACTTCCACCGCTGGCACTGTGTTCATGGCAGCAAGCTCATCCCAGGGCTAGCGCTGCTCCAAGGGCTTCCAGCGCTTCTGGGTGGCGGCAGGGGTGAGCTGCAGGGTGGGTACGCTGGGGCTGGTCAGGTCGATCTGGAGAATTTCGTCGGGTGTACACTCGCAGTAGCGGCGCAGATCCCGCATTTGGTTGAGGGTTTGAATTTGCAGGGGCAGGCGGTCAGAAATCGGCCCCAGGTAAACGTTGCCCAGCTCAGTGTGGAGCGTGATTCCCTCTCCTGATTGCCAATCTACGGTCTCGATCCGGATCTCAGACTGTTGCAGGGCTTCGAGCAACAAGGCCCATTGCTCGGGCGTGTGGTTCTCCCAGCCCAGCAACTCCAGCTCAGGCCAGGAGAGAGAGGATCCGCTGTGGTGTCGAAAGGGATCGGGGGGCAGCCAATGGCCTTGCCGATCCACCCAGCCTGTCTGGTCGCCCTGGCGGGCGCGTGCAACCGGTTGCCGTTCCCGCACCTGGACGATCACCCCCACCGGCAGCAGCTGCCGCTGTACCTGGACGCTTTTGAGGGGAGAAGGGCGAGCTGGGGATCCCAGTAAGGCTCTTTCCAACACAGCCGGCTGCACCTGCCAGATGTTCACGGGATAGGTCAGAGGCAATTGCCTCCGTATCCAGTCGGGATCCACCCAGTAGCTGCCCTTTACCTGAATTTGCTCCGGCCGGCGAATTTGCCAGTAGGGCTGCTGCAGACCCAACACCAGCAGTGTCAGAACGCCCATCGAGCTGGCTAAGCGCCAGGATCCCTGCCAAAAGCGGTTGCGACGTTGCTGACGCAAAAGTCGCCTGCGTTGCAGAAGTTGTTCGCGCGTGGGAGAAGCCAGAGGTAGCATTAGCCCTCCCTCAAGCCAAAGAGGAGCCTTCCATGCTCCTGTTCAACTCGCGATCTCCTCGACCTGATCCGCCCGCAGCCAAATTGGGGGGGTGGGAACAGCCCCAAACTTAATCTGGAGGTAGTTGTCTTTGATATCCACCACTTCTCCAGCAGTATCGAAGACGTAGCTGGGAATAAAAGAGTCGCTGGCCTGGGCTTCCAGGCTGCCTTGCAATTTCTCGCGGATGGCCCGCACCAGAGTGCCTCGCTTAATCGCCATTGCCCCTCCTTGAATTTCGTGTTGGTTGGCCGTTTCGATAGCCGTTGTATCCTATGCAGCCAATAAGCTGGGATCCAGCCTACTTGCGCTTCAGGCTGCGGGCCATGTTGCGAAACATGTCCAGGTCGGATCCCCCCTGGCGGCGTAAGCCTGCTTCACTGCTTCTGTTTGAGGTGGAAGAGCTCTGCTCAGAAGCAGGTTCAGGAGCTTTGGCCTGTTCTACGGCCAACTTAACTTTGCTTAGGGAAGAAACCTGCTCCACTACCTCCACCTTCTCCGCAGAGCCAAAATCCTGGAAGGTGTGCTTCACGATCCTGGGAGTGCGCATGTATTCGATGTTGCCAAGGGTTTTGGCCTCATCCGGGTCGAGAAAAAAGGTGTTGTCTTTCTTTTTAGCTGGCTGAGCAGCTGTCTCTGAGGAAGGTTTGGAATCTGCTTGACCGCGAGAGCCGAAAAAGCGCCTGAAGATGCCTACCATTGTCTTTTGCCTGCAATGCGAAGAAAGTTGAGCCGGATCCCTAAACGGCGGGTTAGCCAGCCGCAGTTAGAAAGATGACGGCTGAGCCCGGCTATGAAATCATACTAAGCCAACTCAGGATAACATGCTCCCTGGCTGCAGGACGGCTGTTTCGTCCAAGTGTTCAACTCTTGGAGGCTCTGCCAGGGGAGGGCTTTCGACCCTAGGCAAGTGGTCTGGTCAAGGGCAGCAAGCACATCCTCAGTCACGGCTCTTTAGCTTAATCGGCGGGAAGCCCCGCACTGTATGGGTGAATTGTGTTGACTCAAGCGCAAATCGGTGTCGGGATGAAAGCCGTTCGTACTGCAATTGAGGAGAATAAGTTAAATCTCTGTTGCGTTTACTCAACGAAGATGAGTGGCGGGAGTTGTTCACTAAGCTTGGGGATCCCAATGGCTGGCCAATATACAACTTTTTTGCTGGAAAATCCGTGTTGACTCCCTTTTTGAGGTATGGCTTAACTCTTCACAATCAGTATGGGCAAGCAGTATTAAGCTGGAACAGCACCTAGGGGCATTGGGGAACTGCCCTGTAAGAGGGGAACGCGTGGGGAGAGGAGCACTGCTATTGGGAAGGGGCAGCCCACAACTCAGCAAGTGCTGTCGTGGAACCAAGAACAAGAATCCCCACTCTTTAGGGCTGGGGAGTATGCCAACTGACCGACGCTATGGTTCAGGGAATCGTTCAGCACTAGCCTTGGGATCCCCAAATTAGAGGCGGCACTCTGGATGCCTGTCTTACCGAGAGGGCCCAAAAACTTTTGGGATCCCTCCCTCCACAAAACTCATCAGGCTGAAAAAGCTGCTGAGGAACTCTGCAGAAGTGCAAGCGAGATTAGCTGGTAGGAGTTGAAAAGCAGGCATTACTCCCATGCCTGCGGAGTGTAATGTACTACAACTTGAGCGGACTGCCTAAATTCAAGGCTGTGCCGATGCAGCGAGCCAAGACCTGAATGTTTCGCCCTTGTTCTGCCAATTCCAAAATCTGAGTAGAAGGCTTACTCGTACGGGCGATGGACGAATACTGTACATTTTAGACAGCATTCCAGTTCTACTGAGCGAGTTGGTGTCTTACACGCAACCTAGCAAGCAATCGGAGAACAGCAGGAGAAGAGCACCTTGTTCTCTGCTTAGAGGCTAGAATGGCCTACCCCCCTCCCGCATCGGCAACCCTACGGATTTTGGCTGGCAAGGCACTCCCGGATTTTCAGGAATGGTCAGCTTTCTCTCCGAGACCCTACAGAGCCAAGAATCGCCGACTTGCGGTGAGAGACAATGAGAAAGGGAGAGACTCGAGGCAATCCCGTAGCCCGATCTCTCCCTGTGGCCCTAACGTCTGGAACAGCCCCTGGCTCTAGCAAGGTAGTAGTTGATACTCCCCTGATTTTAAGTCAGGGGATTCTTACGCAGTCCACAGAGGAACTCACAAAGGCGCTGTCAGGATGCCCCTAGACGGTTCCTAAAGGCAAGGCTTGGAGGTTCCGCTTACTTGTTGACTTACGGCACTGTCGCGGCCTTTCACCAGGGTGGGTGCTTACATTGGCGAGCGACTCAAGTCGCTTAAGGACTACGTCCCGCTAACGCGAGCGAGCTTCTCCGCCCCGTACTTTAGTACGGGGCTACCCAGCTGCCCCGCTGTGTTCCTGTTCCGCCTTAAAATCCTAAGATAGAAGTTGAACGTCCCTGCTGAGCTGGGTACCTTTCCTTCACAACTTGGAAAGTGGTGGACTAGTCGCAGAGGCGGGGGCGACGGCCGTTACGTTTTGAGAGGAATCCATGTTGTTCATTTTTAACCTAGCGAAGCGTCTGCAGCTCATCCTCCTCGCTCTCGTAGTCGGGGTGGCTGGGGTAGCTTTCCTGTCCAACCCTGCTGCTGCTGAAACCTACACAGTTAAAATGGGCTCTGACAAGGCCCAACTGATTTTCGATCCCCCTTCCCTCACCATCAATCAGGGAGATACTGTTCGGTGGGTCAACAACAAGGTCTATCCTCACAACGTTGTCTTTGACAAGGTACCCGGTGGCGATGCGGCCTTGGCGGCCAAGCTGTCCCACAAGGCCCTGCTCACGGCTCCCAACCAAGTGGTGGAATCGGCCTTTGTCGATGTCCCTCCGGGTGAGTACACCTACTACTGCACTCCCCACCGCGGGGCTGGCATGGTCGGCAAGATCATCGTCAATGGCTAGGCCTGCCCTCTAATTGCACTTCCCGGGTTGCTTTTTAAGAGAGAGCCCAGCTCTGGCTTGCTGGCTGGGGATCCCTGCCCGTAGCATAGAAAGTAGCCCTCTCGAGAGTGGGAGGGCTTTTTCGCGAATAGACGTTTGCCCGGCTGCCCCTTGTGCCAGACAGGCTGTACCGCTTAACCGTAGTCCACAGACGAGTTCCCTATGACCACCAGTGTTAAAGGCTACCTGCTCTTGGCCGTTTCCTGCATCAGTGCCATCGCCGCTGTGGGTTCGATTTTCGAGTTGGCTTCCGGTGAGCCGGATTTTGGCGTCGGCCCCACCAGTATCATCTTGGTCGTCGCCGCCCCTTTGGCGGTTTGGCTGTTTCAGTCGGCAGTTGGGGCGGCGCGGTCCAGCGGCGCTGCTGGCAAGGGGAGCAAGAAGCGAAGGTAGGCAGGTAGATAGGGGAAAACTGGGGGCAAGGAGACGGAGTCAGCAGGTTTGCGGTAAAGAGACTTGGGATTCTATCTCGGCTTCTGCTGGCTGATGAAACTCCGGCAATAGCTTGCGTTCTTGCACAGTTCCAAGGGCTGCTTCTAGCTCTGCCGTGGCTAGAGTACAACTGGAGCCAGATCCGTTCAACACAGTCTCGGTCACCTGTCCTTTTTTGTCGATCCGATATTCCACCTTGATGTACTCGGGCATCTGCACTCCCCTCGCTGCTGCTCGAAAACTGACTTTCTCCTACCCATTGTAGTTCCCACTTTTTCCCCGACTCGATCTGGCTGGGCCGTATGGCTTCTGCTCGTCACCCTTTTCCCCCTGCCAACAGGGATCCCGGCATCCGGCGGGATCTTGGTTTGGGGGTAGGGGCGCTGCTGGGCGTTGTCCTAATCGGCACCCTCTGGTACCACAGGGTGGAGCAATGGCCTTGGGTGGAAGCGTTTTACATGAGCGTCATTACCCTAACCACTGTGGGCTTTATGGAGGTGAGGCCGCTAGGAAACCGGGGGCGCTTGTTCACGGTGGCCTTGATCCTGATGGGGGTTTTGAGCATCGGGTTTATGGTGAACCGCTTTACAGAGGCCCTCATCCAAGGGCATTTTCAGGAAGGGATCCGGCAGCGAAAGTGGAAGAAACAGATGGAAGCACTGAACAACCACTACATCGTTTGCGGTTTTGGGCGCATTGGGCGGCAGGTGGCGCAAGAGTTTCAGGCAGAGGGGGTGCCGTTTTTGGTGATCGATCAATCTGCCGAGGCAATTCAGGTGGCGCAAGAGCTGGGATATATCGCTCTTCATGGGGACAGCACCCTGGATGCCACCTTGTTGGCGGCGCGGGTGCAGCAGGCCGAGGGGTTGATCGCCGCCCTCTCCAGCGATGCCGAAAACCTCTATGTGGTGCTGTCGGCCCGCACTCTGAACCCCCGCATCCGCGCCATTGCCCGCGCCAACACGGAAGAGGCTTTGCAAAAGCTGCAGCGAGCCGGGGTTGCCCACGCCATTTCTCCCTATATCACAGGCGGCAAGCGGATGGCGGCGGCTGCCTTGCGCCCCCGCGTGGTGGACTTTGTCGATGGGATCCTGTCGGGTCGGGATCGCACTTTTTACCTAGAGGAGTACGAGCTGGCGGCCCAAGAATGCCCCTATGTCGGCCAAACCTTGGGGAAAGCCAATTTGCGAGCCCGCTCTGGCGCTTTGGTGGTGGCGATTCGGCGGGCAGATGGCCAGTTGATTGGCGGCCCCAGTGGAGATACCCTGCTGCAGCCGGGGGATCTATTGCTGTGTATGGGCACGGCCGAGCAGTTGCGTCGGCTGGACCAGTTGCTCTATCCCCGCCCCTAGGAGCCAGTTTTCTATTGGGTGGCTTTGCTCAAATCCGCCTCAGGATACTGGGGCCATGAGAATCGGTGCCGCAGGTTTTCAAAAGTCCGTAGGTCTCGGCCAACTCTTCGGCCTTCCCCGTCACTTCGGGGCAGGGGATCCAGATCTCCGGGTTTTTGTAGGCGTAGTAGACCTCAAGGCCGTCCAATCCTAGCTCCACGGCTTCCGGAACCAGCTCTTCCGCAGGCAACCCGTAGCGAAAAGGATGGGCCAGCACTGCCAGGCCCCCAGCCGCTTGAATAGCCCCAATGGCCTCAGCAGCGGGCAGGCCGGGCACCTGCTCCCCCTGGATAAAGGGATCCAAAACAGGGTCGGCAGGATCAAACCCGTAGCCGAGAATATGCACCTCGCAGCCCAGCAGGTTGGCTGTAATCTCGATCCCCGGCCACAGGATGGGATCCTCGGCGCGATCCAGGTGAGCGCGGGCCTGTTCGTAGCCCTTCAGGGTGTGGTGATCGGTGATGGCCAGGCCCTTGAGGCCGTGCCGGCGCGCCTGCTCTGCCAAGTCTGCCGGATCCATGCGCCCATCGGAGCAGCAGGTGTGCAGATGAAAGTTGTACTGCAAGGGACAAGAAAGAGGGCCGATCCCTTGCAGCACCTGCCGCAGCTCCACCGCAGAAGCTACTCTACAGGGATCCCATTGCAAACCAACCAGCATGGCTACCCTTGCCTCCCCAACAGGCGCTGCTCCAGAGAAGCTAAGCTCCGAAGTTTTATGTTTTGTTAAGGATGTCCACCCATTCTAGCCGGGGTGCAGGAGGGGTGCCAGGTGTGGAGAACTACAGTAGTGGCCAGGGATCCCTAAGGGTTGGTCAAGATCTCTTCAGCAGCCTTGAGGGCTGCTCCAGGAGAGAAGTCGCTGTAGCCCAGTGTGTGCAGGGTTGACTCGAGAGCAGCCAGCGTGGTGAGAATGTCTCGGTCGCTCACAAAGCCCAGGTGGCCGATGCGAAAGATCTTGCCCTTGAGGTGGTCTTGGCCAGCGGCAAGGGCAATGTCGAAATGCTTCTTCAGGGTGCTGCGGATAGTGTCGGCGTTGATCCCTTCGGGAGCCAGCACGGCTGTTACCGAGGGGCTGGCCGCCGACTCTGGGTTCACCAAAAGCTTCAGCCCCAGCGCCTTGACACCGGCGCGGGTGGCCTGGGCCAAGCGGTCGTGGCGACGGTAGATGGCCTCCAACCCTTCCGCCCGCATCAGGCGCAGGGTAACTTGCAAGGCGTAAAACAGATTTACTGCCGGGGTAAAGGGAGTGGTGCCCTGGCGTAGGGCTTTTTGGGCCAGCTTGAAGCTCCAGTAGTACTTGGGAAAGCGAGAGCGCTCGGCAGCAGCCATGGCCCGCGGGCTGACGGCCACAAACCCCAGCCCCGGCGGGATCATGTAGCCCTTCTGGGATCCAGAGGCCACCACATCCAAGCCCCACTCGTCCATGGGCACTGGCATCGCCCCCAAACTGGTGACCGCATCCACAATTACCAGCGCTTCCCCATGCTCGCGGGCGGCAGCCGCAATGGCCTGCACATCGTTGGCCACGCCGCTAGAGGTTTCCGAATGGGTGAGAATGACCGCCTTGATGGTCTTCTCCCGGTCGGCGGCCAGCTTTTCTTGGAAGACCTCGACGGGATAGGGCACGCCCCAGGGGGTTTCTATCCGCTCGCACTGCAGGCCAAATTGCTCCGACATCTCGGCCCAGCGCTCGCCAAACTTGCCGTTGACCCCCACCAAAACCCGTTCCCCTGGGCTAAGGGTGTTGAGGATCCCGGCTTCCATGGCCCCGGTGCCGCTGGAGGCAAAGACAAACACATCGGAAGTAGTCTGGTGCAGCCAACGCAGCCCCTCCGTCACCTCTTCCAGGATGGCGGTGAACTCTTTGCTGCGGTGCTCTATAGGCCCCCGCGCCATGGCCAGCAGCGCACTCTCGGGAACGGGAGTGGGGCCGGGGATCATCAACATCAACTTGTCTTTCATGCGTGTCCCGCCAGGGAGGTCAGGTTTAAGAGGTGGCGGCCAGATTCGAACTGGCGCATAGAGGTTTTGCAGACCTCTGCCTTACCACTTGGCTACGCCACCCTACTCCTCAATCAGACAAGACATTGTATCCGAAAATGGGATCCCCTAGCCACCGCTGCGCGGGAGCTACAGACGTAGGATGTTACAAAGCAGCCCCTGCTCTTCTGGCGAGCCAGATATCGCTCCAAGCGCCCCTGGAAAAACGACAGAACCAACATTAGTCTTGCACACTTAACAGACGGGATCCCAGCAGGCGTTGTAGCCAAGGGGCAAGGAACTCGCGGTTAGCCGACTGCTGCTCTGGATCCTGGGTTTCCAGAGGAAAGGGGGCAAGGGCCCGCAGGGCGGCAGTGGTAACGCAGAACATGGCCTTTTGGAAGCTGAGGCAGATTTTCACCCTGAGGTCATCTTCCCCGCGTGGCTGGCGGCGGTAGTGCTCCCGCAAAGACTCAGGCAGGTGGCGCATCATATCCTGCATCAAGAGGGTGGGTGGGATCCCGGCGCTCCCCACCGGCAGCGGATCGGCATAGAGGGCTCCATAGGCGAAGTCCGCCTGCTCGACTGGGATCTGGTGCGCCTGGGCGTTGTAGGAGACTGTGCCCATGAAGGGGAAAGAGCGGAAAAACACGGCTTCCACGTAGGGCAGGGCCGTGTCGGGCAGGAAGGTCAGCCCCGCCGACAGGGGGATGATCTCATAGCGGTGGCCCCAGATGCAGGGAGCGTAGGTGATGGGCTTGTTGGCGGCTGCCACCAACCCCTGCTGGATGTGGGCCACCACGTCGGCAAGGGTGAGCTGGGGTTCGCTCTCGTGGCGCTTGGCCAGGGTCAGGAAGAGATCGCTCATCACCCGCCAAAACTGGCCCAGGCCGCTGTACATGGCCAGCATGCGCACTTGTTCCAGCGCAAAGTCGGGGCAGAGGAAGTTAAGGCCCTGTAGAAGGGGGTTGAAGCGGAACTTGGCCCGAATGGCCACCTTGGCCCGCTCGACAAATTCGGGAGTATCCAGATAGCGATCCAGACCGCCCCCCCCATGCCAGAGCATGGCTTTCATGCAGTATTCGGCAAACTCGTAGTTGATGCGATCGTGCCAGAGGTAGCGCAGCCATTTGCCCGGCGTAATTTCGCCGTTAAAGTACTTAAAAGCGGGGAACAGCTCCAAAAATTGGTGGTCGGCAATGAAGATTAAATTCTGGGAGTAGGCATCCAGCACCCGGCCGTAGCTATGGAGGATGCCGATCACCTCCAGCCGGTTGCTGGGGGAATCCGGCACAAGGGCTCCCCCTGCCTCTAGGCGTTGGACAATAGGAGCCAGTCGCCATTGCTCTAGAGGATCTAAGCCGGCCAGAAAGAAACAGGAAGGAGCGGGAACCAGGGTAGCAGTCATGGGAGAAGCAGCAGTTGAGACAACAACAAAAACCCAGTTGATCTCACCAAATCGTCACAACGAAGATGACCCAGGCCCGAAAGCAGTGATCGGCCTGCCTGCTTCAGCAAGATTGAGGACCACCGGCCTGGCCCAGTGAGCGGCGGTGGACTCCACCCAATGGGTTGCCCAGGCAGGCTGGAGGCCGAGCCACACCACCAGCACTGCTAGAACTACAGCAGGCAGGCGTTCTCCGGCGGCATGTCGTTGCATGGCAATGGCCACTTCCGAGAGGCGCCCGAAAAAGACACGGTTCACCATTAGCAGAAAGTAGGCCGCCGTCAATCCTGTCCCCACCATGCACAGCAGCGTCTGCAGGGGGAAGACGGGAAAGCTGCCCCGAAAGAGGGTGAACTCGGCAATAAAGCCCACCAGGCCGGGCGTGCCGCCGCTGGCCATCACCCCCAACACCGTCAAGCTGCCAATAAGCGGCAAGCCCCGCTCTGGGTTGAGCAATCCCCGCAGCAACCTGAGATCCCGCGTGCCGGTATTGGCGTAGACGGCACCCACCAGCAGAAACAGCAGCGAGGAAATCAGGCCGTGGCTCACCATCTGGAATAGGGATCCCACCAAGGAGAGGGGGGTGGCCGCCGCCGTGGCCAGGAGAATGTAGCCCATATGGGCAATGGAGCTGTAGGCCACCAGCTTTTTCATATCTTGCTGCACCAAGGCGTTCAGGGATCCATACAGCACATTGGCCACCGCCCAACTGGCCAGCCAGGGCCCGGCTTGCTCCCAGGCAGCCGGCAAAAGCTGTAGGCCAAAACGCACCAGGCCATAGGTGCCCAACTTGAGCAAGAGCCCCGCCAAGAGCACCGAAATGGGGGTGGAAGCCTCCACGTGGGCATCCGGCAGCCAGGTGTGGAAGGGCACCAAGGGGATCTTGATGGCCAGCCCCAGCAGGATGGGAACAAGCAACAAAAGCTGCTGCAGCAGGGGCAAGGGGTGGGCCTGCAGAACGGTGTAACTAAAGCTGTGAACCTCGCTCAGCCAACTGAGGCCGAAAAAGCCAATCAGCAGCAGAATACCAGAGACAGCGGTGTAGACCAAAAACTTGGTGGCAGCATAGGTGCGCCGCGGCCCGCCCCAGATGGCAATCAGCAGATAAAGCGGGATCAGCTCAACTTCGTAGAACAGGAAGAATAGCAGCAAGTTCTGGGCCAGAAAAGCCCCCGCAATGGCGGCTGCCAGCAGCAACACCAAGCTGTAGTAGAGGCGAGGCCGCTCCACCTGGCCGCTGGCCCAAAGGGCAATCAACACCAGCAAGCCAGTCATCACCACTAGCGGCAGGGAGATCCCGTCCACCCCCAGCTCATAAACCAAGCCCAACTGCGGGATCCAGGCCACTCGTTCGGCCATCTGGATCCCTTGCTCTTGAGGATCCAAAAGCAGCAGCAATCCCAAGCCCAGCCCCAACAAAGCCAGGCCAAACCCCAAAGCCAAAGTCCGGTGCAGGCCCTTCCCCGCTCGCTCGGGGATCAGCCCCACCAAGATGCTGCCCAACAACGGGATCCCGACCAAAAGGCTGAGCATCGCTTCCTCCCACTCAATAGGCCAATCCCAAATGAGGCGAACGCAGCAGCCAAGCGGTAACCACCACAACCCCAATGACAATGATCAGCACGTAGAGCTGCATCCGCCCCGACAGGGTGTACTTGAGGGCTTCGCTGCTAAACCAAAAAGCCAGGCTCACCCCGTTCACCAGGCCATCCACCCCGTTGCGATCCAGCCATTCCAGTCCGCGGGAGAGGGCGCTGACCGGCTGCACCAGCAGCGCCTGGTAGAGCTGCCCGGTGTAGAAATCCTGGGCCAAGAGATCCTGCAGCTCCGGCCAGGGCAGGCGCAGCCGCCGCCGGCCTCCCCAGTACAGCCAGGCACCAACACTGGCTCCCAGCAACCCTGCGGTCCCCAGCAAGACAGCCATCTGCTGCAGCTCCGGGATCCAAGCGGGATAAAGCCCCCAGCGCCAGAAGAGCCAGGGCATCAGCAAGTTCTGCACTGTCAGGATAACCATGGGCAGGGCCATCAGCCAGCCCACCTCAGGCGCGCGGCGCGTCTTGGGCTGCGGGGATCCCAAAAAGACCAGACCAAACACCCGCGCCAGATTCAAAGCCGTCAGCCCGTTAACCAGCAGCAACACCCCCATCAGGGCCGGCTCGCTGTACACCAGCGCCAGGCGAATGAGAGTCCAAAAGCACCCCAGTGGAGCCACCATCCCCAGGGATCCCACGGCAAAGGCGGCCAGGGTAGCCGGCATACGGCTCCCTAGGCCCCCCAGCTCCGTCAGATCCTGGGTAGAAGTGGTGTAGATGAGGGATCCCACCCCCATAAACAGCAGCGCCTTGGCCAGGCCGTGCATGAGCAGCAGCTCCAGGGCCAAATCCGGCTGCCCCGTCCCCACCGCCACAAACACCAAGCCTAGGTAGGCACTGGTGGAGTAGGAGAAGGTGCGCTTAAGGTCGATTTGCGCCAAGGCCACTAGGGATCCCCCTATAGCTGTAATCGTGCCGATGACCACCAGCACCCCATCGGTGAGGGGAGAGAGAGCCAAAAGGGGCTGCAGCTTGATCAAGACAAAAGCGCCGCAGGCTACCACCGCCGAGTTGCGCAGGATCGAAGCCGGGTTGGGTGCCTCCATGGCCTCATCCAGCCACAGGTGTAGCGGGAACTGGGCGCACTTGCCCAGCGGCCCTGCAATCAAAGCCAACCCCATCAAGGCCGCCCAAGTCGGATCCAAGCTGGTCGTAGCCGCCCAATCCCGCAGGCCGGAAAAGGTCAAGGAGCCGGAGAAATTGGAGACCGCCACCACCCCCATCAACAGCAACAGGTCTCCCACCCGTTTGGTGAGAAAAGCATCCCGCGCTGCAGTAACCACCAGCGGCTGGGCGTACCAGAAGCCCACCAACAGATAGGTGGAAAGCGTCAGCATCTCCAGCAGCGCGTAGCTGAAAAACAGGGAATCGCTGAGGGCGATCCCCGTCATCCCGCCCTCGAAAAAGCCCATCAGAGCGGCAAAGCGACCCAAGCCCCAGTCCTTATCCAAATACCCCAAGGCATAGATCTGGGCCAGCAAGCTCAAGCCGCTGAACCAGACAACGGTTCCCAGCGTCAGAGACGAAACCTCCAAAGACAGGGTCAAATCCAAATCGGCCACCCGAAACCAGAGGTAGTTCAGGATCTGGGGATCCCGACCCCAAACCTGCCGCAACAGCCAAAGGCCATGAGCAAGGGCCGCAAAGGTCAGTAGGATATTGAGGTAAGCTGCCGGACGTGGGCCACTGCGCTTAATCCAGCCACTGGCCCAAGGGAGAGCCAGCGCTGTCCCCACCCAGCCATAAAAGGGGAGCCACCAGGCGCTCTCTAGCCCAATTGCCCAGTCTTCAAAGCCCGCCATCTGCTGCTTGCAACAAGTAGCTAAGCATTTTTTTCAATGAACGGCTACAGTCCAAATATATACAGGGTACGTAGGAAGCTTGGCTCAGGAAGGTGCAAAATCCCCAGATTTCCGTAAGGCTTTTCCTAGGGGAGCAGAATCCTCAAACCCGCCGGGGATCAGCAGCGCCCAGGCGATAGCCGCGGGGGGTGATCAGCCACCTGCCGTAGCGAAAGGTCTGCGAGTTGCCAATGAGCACCAGGGTAAACATGTCCACCTGCTCAGGATCCAACTCCCCCAACGTGGTGAGGTGGAGGACCTCGCCGGAACGGTAGAGGTTGCGGGCCACCGCCACAGGGGTGTGGGTGGGACGGGCGGCCAAAAAGATCTGCAGGGCTTTAAGGAAGGAATCCAACCGCTGCCGCGAGCGGGGATTGTAGAGGGCCACCACAAAGTCGGCCTGGGCAGCCGCCTGCAGTCGCTTCTCGATGGCCGGCCAGGGGGTGAGCCGATCCGAGAGGGAAATGGCGCAAAAATCCTGCATGAGAGGGGCTCCCAGCCGAGCGGCAGCAGCCTGAAGGGCGGAGATCCCCGGCAGCACCTCCAGAGAGGGGCAGCTCCCATCCCAGCCGCTGCGGGCCAAGTACTCCAGCACCAGCCCGGCCATGCCGTAGATCCCGGCATCTCCCGAAGAGATCACCGCCACCTGCAGCCCCTGCTGGGCCAGGGCAATGGCCCGCTGCGCCCGCTGCACCTCCTGGGTGATGGGAAAGGCTTCGCAAATCTGGCCAGGACGCAAGAGGGGCGCCACCAAGTCCAGATAGAGCTGGTAGCCAATCACCGCGTCGGCTTGGGCCAGAGCCAGGCGGGCAGCCAAAGTCAATTGAGCGGGATCCCCAGGGCCGGTGCCAATCAGCCACAGGTGCCCGGCGCGAGGGGAATACTCCTGAGCAGCACGGGCAATGGCCAGGGTACACGCTCCCTCGGTCGCTGAGGCAAAGACCTGCTTAGGGCAGAGAAGGGTGGCCCCCCCCTGGGCTGGATCCTCATTCCCCAACATGCGCTGGGCGGCCAAGAGGGCAGCCGCCTCTGCCACCGAAGGGGTGCCCACGGCCTGCCGCACCGCCTCCGAAGGGTGGGGAACTGGGATCCCCGCCAGGGCCGCGGCAGAGAAGAACTGGATGGGCCAACCGTGGGCCTGGGCCAACTCCAGCAGTCCCGCCTCATCCCGTTTCAGCTCCAGGGTGGCCAAGCCAGCAACGGCCTCGAAGGCCAGCCCCTGGGCCTGCAGCAGGCGGCGCAGGGATCCCTCCAGCCAGGCGCGGCTGGTGCCCCGCTCGCAGCCCACACCCACCCACAGCACCCGTGGATGCCAGTGGACGGTGGGGATGGGGGGGCAGGGTGTTGTATACTCGCCAATCCGGACCTGGGCCACCGCCTGCTCAGGAGGGGTGGTGAAAAGGGGGTGATCTGCTGGCCAGGCCTGGCGCCAAAGCTGCGTGCCATAGGTTTGCTCAACGGCCACCGGCTCTCCCCGCGCCAGAGCGGCTGCCACCCCGTTCCAATCGCCGGCGCCCCGCTGCCAACCGTAGGGATCCCCCAGCAAATCCAAAGGCGGGATCCCCAGCCCTTCTGAGGCAGAGGTGAGGATGGGCTCGGCTCCCAAAGCAGCCGCCACCCGCCGCGCCAGCGCCTCAGCTCCTCCCACATGGCCGCCACAGAGGCTAATGGCCCAGCGCCCAGCTTCGTCCACCACCACCACCGCCGGATCCCGGTATTTGTCTTGCAAGAGGGGGGCAATGAGCCGCACCACCGACCCAACTGGCAAGACAAAGATACAGCCCTGCACCTGCGGCCAGCTCTGGGCCACCGCTGCCGGCAAGGGATCCCCATAGGCTTGCCAGGGGGGTGGCAGCGGCTCTCCCGGGGGGTTGGCCTTGCTCCAGCAGATCCACTCCTCCGGCAGTAGCGACAGCAAAGGCTGGGCCAAGCGGCGACCGCGCGGGGTAGGGGCAAACAGGGCAAGCTTCATTAGCCTAGGGATCCTATACTGGACTACAGAGCCACCCGCAAATAGACGAGCGCCAATGCCAACCCCCCTTGGACTGATGCTGCCGCTGATCCCCCTGGAGGCTCTGCTCTCCACGAAGGGGCTGATGTTTTTGTTGCTATCGGCCTATGGCGGGGCCATGTGGACATTTTTAAGTGGCGCTCCCCGGGTGTACACCATCATCGTGCCCGATCTGGAGCAGGCAAGGGGCTTCTACGAAAAGGTTTTGAGGCTGCCGGAGGCGGAGCTGCCACTGCAGTACTACTACGGCTACGAGCAAAGCGTCGTCAGCTCTGGCCTGGGATCACCCTATTTTCCAGGGGATATTGGCCTCAGCTCCCGCCTCGATGCCAAAGCCCGCCCCACCTCGACACCTCTCGATACCCCTGGCCTCTGGTATCAGCTCTCCGATACGGTGCAACTGCACGTGATCCCTGGTTCTACTGATCCCTACGCGGCCTCCGTCCCCTACGGCAGTCCCTCCAGGCCCTCCTCTGTACCTGCCTACGGGGCGGCAGCCGGTCGCAGCAGCGGCGTCCGCTATCGCCACACCACCTATGAACGGGAAGCCCTCAAAGCCCTCCTGAAGCGGATCAACAAGCAAGGGATCCGCAACAGCGTCCGCTCCGAAAAGCCTTTTGTCTTCTGGGTGCGCGATCATCAAGGGCAGATCATCGAATTTGCTGAAATAAAAGGATGAAGGGATCCCCTAAGATTGTTGAAGGAAGGGGAAGCAAAAAGTCGGCGAGGGGAGACGCCAACAGATGAAACGGATGCTGCTGCTGTTGCTGGGTTTGCTGTGGATCGGGATGTGGGGTGGACAGCCGGCCGTGGCTCTGTCGCGGGCCAAAGACAACCCCGTGGTGGGCATCCAATCCCCAGCCAAAGACTTCATCACCACCGAGTCGGGCCTGCAATACTACGACATCGCTCAAGGCAGTGGGCCTTCACCTCAGCCGGGGCAAACGGTGGTGGTGAACTATGTGGGCAAGCTGCAGGATGGCACCGTCTTCGATAGCTCCTATAAGCGCAATCAACCTTTCATCTTCACCTACGGAGTAGGGCAGGTGATCCGCGGCTGGGAGGAAGGTCTGGCCACCATGCGGGTGGGGGGTAAGCGGTACTTGCGCATTCCACCGGAGTTGGCCTACGGCAGCCGCGGCGCCGGCGGCGTGATCCCACCCAACGCCACCCTTGATTTTGAAGTGGAGCTCCTGGCCATCCAGTAGACTCTGGATATCCACGCCTAAGCTTGACTGGGGGTGGGGAAAGTCAAGGCGGTGAGATTGCAGGGCGCTGCGGCAACTCCCTTCTGGGTAACAAACCTGTCTCCGTCTGTGGAGCCCAATTTTCCCCCTGAAGCTCCTAGCGCAGAAAAAGCTCGCCTGCGCCAGCACTTCCGCCAAGTGCGGCAGGGGCTGGAACGATCCCTGATCGAGCAGAAAATAGTGGCTCATCTGGCCTCTCACCCCCAGCTTTTGGCGGCCAGAACCATCTTGGCCTACGCGGCCTTCGACTCCGAGGTGGATCTGGGATCCCTGTTCGCCCTTTTCCCTGAAAAGCGCTGGGGGATCCCTCGTTGCTTGCCGCAGCGGCAGTTGGGATGGCATCGCTACCACCCAGCCGAGCTTGTTCCCAACCGCTGGGGGCTGCCGGAGCCCTCTCCCACCAGTGAGGTTATCGATCCTGCCGAAGCGGAGTTGATCCTCGTGCCCGCCCTGGCCTGCGACCGCTGGGGAAGGCGTTTGGGCTATGGCGGCGGCTATTACGACCGCTTTTTGGCCTCGCTGCCGGATCCCGGTGTGCCCAAGTGGGGCATTGTCCCGCAGGCTTGCCTGCTGCGGCAGCCTCTGCCTCAGGATCCCTGGGATCAACGCCTGGACGGGATCCAAACCGAAGAGGGGTTTTACCCGGCGGGGGATCCCCTAGACTAAGGGAGATGGGCCTTGGAGGAAAAACATGAGCCAAGTTTGGAAGAAGGGGCTTCGCTCCCTCTGCTGGAGCCTGGGCTGGGCGGCTTTGGCGGCCCTCTTGCTGGGCTTTGGCGCCATCCCCCTACAATTGAAAGATCTGCACATCACCCCCTGCCCGGATACCCCCGAATACACCAACCTGGTCACCAGCAACGGCAACCCCATACCGGCCAGGTGCATGTTCATTGAAGGGACGGTGGTGAACCGCTCCAAAAACACCTTGGTCAATGCGGATGTCTTCGGTCGCCTTTACGATGCCAACGGCAATGAGGTTCTGCCGGAGCGCACCCGCGTGGGAGCCATCGAAGAGGTTCCCCCCGGCGAAAGCCCCTTCTCCATTCGCATCTCCGTGCCCGTGACCAGCCCGCTGCCCTTGACCCTGGAGCAATTCAAGGCCAGCGGCTTCAGCGGCACCGTGCGCCGTTGACATCCAGTTGATCCCTAGAAGAGTTGGCGGGTGAAGTCCACCTGGGCCGGGCGCCCGGTCAAATGGAGTTGGGTAACCACCGGCGGGGTTTGGGCGATCAGCCGTCCCCGACGGAAAACGTACAGGCAAGCCGGTTTCAGGCGAATGGCTTCGACGGCATCGGCAGCCTGGAGCACCACCAAATCGGCATAGCAGCCGGGTTCTAGTCCGTAGCCTTCTAACCCCAGAATGCGGGCCGGGTTTTCCGTAACGGCCAAGAAGCACTGGCGCATCTGCTCATAGCCGGTCAGTTGGGCAGCGTGGATCCCCATGTGGGCCACCTCCAGCATGTTGCCGCTGCCCAGGGGATACCAGGGATCCATCACGCAGTCCTGGCCAAAAGCTACTGTCAGCCCGGCGGCCATCAGCTCCGGCACCCGCGTCAGCCCCCGCCGCTTGGGGTAGGTGTCGTGGCGGCCCTGCAGCACCAGGTTCACCAGCGGGTTGGCAATCACCCCCAGCTCTGCCTCGGCCATCAGGGGGATGAGTTTGCTCACGTAGGCGTTGTCCATTGAGTGCATTGAGGTAAGGTGGGAGGCGGCCACCCGCCCCTGCAAGCCCAGCCGCTGCGTTTCATAGGCCAAGGTCTCCACGTGGCGCGAAAGCGGATCGTCCGTCTCGTCGCAGTGCAGATCCACCCGCAGACCCCGCGCCGCCGCAATCTCGCACAGGGCCCGCACCGAAGCTGTTCCTTCAGCCATCGTCCGCTCAAAGTGGGGGATCCCACCCACCACCTCCACCCCCAAGTCCAGGGCCTTCTCCAAGAGCTGCACCGCTCCCGGCGAGCGGTAGTAGCCATCTTGGGGAAAGGCCACCAGTTGCAAATCCAGGTAGGGAGCAACCTTTTGCTTCACCTCCAGCAAGGCCCGCACCGCCAACAGGTTGGGATCGCACACATCCACATGGGTGCGGATGGCCAGGATCCCGCGCGCCACCGCCCAGTCGCAGTAGGTCAAGGCCCGCTCCATCACTGCCTCTGGCGTCAGCAGCGGCTTCAACTCCCCCCAAAGGGCGATCCCTTCCAGCAAGGTGCCCGATTGGTTGACGCGCGGGATCCCGTAGGTAAGGGTGGCATCCAGGTGAAAGTGGGCATCCACAAAGGGGGGTGACACCAAGCGGCCACTCACATCGATTTCCTGGGGAGCGGTGGCCTGCAGATTCACCTCCAGGGCAACGATGCGGTCTCCCTCAATGCCGATATCCACTCCCTTACGGCCATCCGGCAAGTTGGCCCGACGCAAGATTACATCCATCCCCCTCTTCCCAACCCGGCTTGACCATTTTCTTGCTCAAAAGCAAGTTTGCTCCAGGGATCCCTTGTCTAGGGTTTGCTGCCGCTGCTTTCCTCAAGTTCCTGCTGGCTACTAGCGTATATGGTAGAGGAAAGCCTCTTTTCGGGTCTTTCCCTCTCCCTATGCCCAGCGTTGGCACCTCTCGCCAGCAGAATGACCTCGGTTTTAGCTTTGCCCAGGCCAAGGGGCTAAAGCCCTACCAGCGTAAGCAACTGCAACGCCTCTACCAACTGCGCCTGCCCCCCAACTGTCTGGTGACGGTGGAGTTTGCCCAACGGCTGGGATCCCTCACTCAAGATCTGGAAGGCCAGCCCATTAGTGTTTACCTCAACCGGCGCGGCCAAGTAATTCGCGTGGGGCTGGGATCCCCTTTTGAAACCCAGATCCCGGCTTGGGAGCTGCCGCGCCAGGGGGCGGAGCGCCTCTCTGGGATCCGCTGCATCACCACCCAGGTGGGGGCGGGGGGGCCTAGCCAAAAAGCCCTGACAGCCATGGCCCTACAGCGGCTGGACGCTCTCATTACCCTGTCGGTATCCCCCTTAGAGGGACGGCTGCGCCGCGGAGGAGGGGCCACAGGCTTTATCAAGTGCGCCTACCTAGCCCATCTGGTGCCGGAGGAAGAGCGCCGTTGGCAGGTTTCTGAGCCTTTGCCCTTAGGGATCCTGGCAGAGCAGGATCTGCAGGAGCTGGTGGCGGAGCTAGAAGATGGCTTTCGCCGCCAAGCAAGCGCTCACCAGGTGGATCCCCAGCAGGAGCGGGCCATCCTGGTGGGGCTGCAGAAGCCGGGGCAGAGCAGCGAAGACCTGGTGGACAGGCTGACAGAGCTGGGCCGCCTGGTGGAAAGTGCCAGCGGACAGGTGCTCCGCACTCTTTGGCAGCGGCGGGAGGGCCCCGATTCCGCTACAGTCATTGGCTCGGGTAAAGTCCAGGAGTTGGCCTTGCTGGTGCAGGATTTGGGGGCCAACTTGGTGGTGTTCGACCGCGAGCTCACCCCCAGCCAGGTGCGCAACCTAGAAGAGGCCCTGGGGGTGCGGGTGGTGGATCGCAGCGAGGTGATCCTAGACATCTTTGCCCAGCGGGCCAAAAGCCGGGCCGGGAAGTTGCAGGTGGAACTGGCGCAACTGCAGTATCTCCTGCCGCGCCTGGCTGGTCGCGGCCGCACCATGTCGCGGCTGGGGGGTGGGATCGGCACCCGGGGGCCGGGGGAAACCCAATTGGAAATGGAGCGGCGGGCCATCCAGCGGCGCATTAGCAAGCTGCAGCAAGAAGTGGAAGAGCTGCGCCGCCACCGCCAGCGGCTGCGCCAGCGACGGGAGGGATCCCAAATTCCCGTGGTGGCCCTGGTGGGCTACACCAACGCCGGCAAATCCACCCTCCTGAATGCCCTCACCCACGCCCAGGTCTACGTGGCTGACCAACTCTTTGCCACCTTGGATCCCACCACGCGGCGGCTGGATCTACCTCACCACCAGGCGGTGCTGTTGACCGACACGGTGGGCTTTTTAACCGAACTGCCTGAGCAACTGGTAGAGGCCTTCCAAGCCACGCTGGAGGAGGTGACGGAGGCGGATGCTCTGCTGCACGTGGTGGATCTCTCCCACCCCAACTGGGAAGGGCAAATCGAGGCGGTGGAAAAATTGCTGGACGAGATGCCCCTGGCCACCGGCCCGCGACAACTGGTGTTTAACAAAATTGACCGCCTCGATCCCGAATGGGTAGAGGATGTGCGCCTGCTTTATCCTAAGGCTCTCTTTGTCTCCGCTGCCACCGGCCAAAACTTGGATCAACTGCGCCACACCCTGGCCCAATTTGCCGCAGCCTTTGCTCCCACTTCCTTTGGGGGTCGGCAGTTTGGGGATCCCTGAAGCATTTCATCAGAAAATCGAAACTTGGCGGCTGCCCTCTCGCGCCTGCCGGCCCCAACATTCAGTTACATCAGGGTTACGATGAGTGTTAAGTAAAGTTGCCATTTGGTAAAGGGGGGAAACATGGCCGCTACGGCAGTTGCACCGCGTTCAGCTCATCTTACGCTGCAAACTCTGCTCATTGGGGCCGATACCCTGGCCATCCGCTCCCAAGACTGGGATCGGGATCGGTTTGACATTGAGTTTGCCCTGGAAAATGGCACGACCTACAACTCCTTTTTGATTCGCGGGGAAAAGGTGGCCCTGATTGACACCTCCCACGAAAAATTTCGCCAGTTGTACTTGGATCTGCTGCGAGGCATCCTGGATCCCGCCACCATCGACTACTTGGTGGTCAGCCACACCGAGCCGGATCACAGCGGCCTAGTTGGGGATCTGCTGGAGCTAGCCCCTCAAATGACAGTGGTAGCCTCCAAAGTGGCCGTGCAATTTCTGGAAAACCTCGTGCATCGGCCCTTCCGGCACCTGGTGGTGAAGCAGGGGGATCGCCTGGATCTGGGCAAGGGACATGTCCTGGAGTTCATCTCTGCCCCCAACCTGCACTGGCCCGACACCATCCTCACCTACGACCACGGCACCCATATCCTCTACACCTGCGACGTCTTTGGGATGCACTACTGCGACGACTTTGCCTGGGACGAGCATCCCCACCTGCTACAGGCCGACTTTAAGCTCTACTACGACTGCCTCATGGGGCCCAATGCCCGCTCGGTGTTGTCTGCCCTCAAGCGCATGGAGGCCCTGCCACCCATTGCCGCCATTGCCACCGGCCACGGCCCCCTGCTGCGCCATCACTTGTCTGACTGGGTGGAGCACTACCGCACCTGGAGCCTAGAGCAGGCCAAAGCCGAACGAATGGTGGCGGTGTTCTACCGATCGGGCTACGGCCAGGCAGAAGCCTTGGCTCAGGCGATTGCCCGCGGGATCCAAAAAACCGGCGTTGCCGTCGAGCTGGCGGATCTGCGGCTGCTGGATGCCCACGAGGTGCGGGAGCTGATGAGCCTGGCCGCCGGCGTGGTGATAGGCATGCCCCCCCAATCAGGGCCAGATGCGGCCACCACCCAGGTGCTGCTAAAAACCCTCTTGGCCTCTGCCCACAGCAAACAAGGCTTTGGCCTCTTCGAGTCGGGCGGTGAAGATGATGAGTCGGTCTACCTCTGCCGCAACACGCTGCAGGAACTGGGCGCCAAAGAGGTGTTCCCTCCCATTCTCCTCAAGCAGCCCGTGAACGAAACTCTGCTGCAAGCAGCGGAGGAAGCTGGCACTGATCTAGGGCAATGGCTAACGCGGGATCGCAACATTCAGCAGATGAAAGCCTTGGATGCCGATCTGGATCGCGCCCTGGGCCGCATCAGCAATGGCCTTTACATCCTCACCGCCCGCAAAGGACAGGCCACCAGCGCCATGCTCGCCTCCTGGGTGGCCCAGGCCAGCAGCGATCCGCCAGGGATCAGCGTGGCCGTGGCTAAGGATCGGGCAATTGAGTCCTTCCTACAGGTGGGGGATACCTTTGTCCTTAACGTGTTGCAGGAGGGCCACTACCAGCCCTTAATGCGCCACTTCCTAAAGCGCTTCCCGCCGGGAGCCGACCGCTTTGCCGGCATCAAGACCTACCCCGCCGCCAACGGATCCCCTATCCTTGCTGATGCCCTGGCCTACCTGGAGTGCCGCGTGGTCAGCCGCCTAGAAACCAGCGACCACTGGGTAGTGTACAGCACCCTGGAAGCCGGACGGGTCTCCAGCCCTGAGGGCCTCACCGCCATCCACCATCGCAAGGTGGGAAATCATTACTGAACCCCTGATCCCCCTCCCTGAGGAGAAATAGCTGTCCTGCTGCCGCAAGCACTTCCCCCCTTTCAATAGGACACTCGGTAGACCAGCCCGTTGGCATGTAGAAAAAAAGGGCTACCTTCTCCCAAAGGGATCCCGGCTGGCTGCAGGGGAAAAGGCAGCTCTTCTGGTCTTTGTTCCGCCTTCTGAGAGAGGCGGTAGAAGATCCCCTCGAACCTACAAAAGGGAACCTCCGCAGCAGCATGCTGCTGTTGCCAGCGCTGGTAGGGGCTGAGCCGAGCTTCCCTCCGGTCGATGTCCGGCGGCGCCGGGAGAGCCGGCTGGTCAGCGGGCAGAAGAGCCGCCACTCGACTGGGATCCGTTTGGGCCCACCCTCCCCCGGCCAAGGTCAACGCCAAAAGCCAGCCGCTTCCCCAAACCCAGATCAACTGACGCATGACCGGATCCCCGTTCGACTAGCCGCTTCCCAGGCCACTTCTTCGCTCCGGCGCTGAGAAGATGGCTCTTATCTTGCCAAGGCTGGACGGAGGGAGGAGTGACCGAGATCCCGCTGAAACTGTGATCTGGATTCAAGTGCAGAGCGCTCCCGTCTATCTGGTAACCGATTTGCCGGGAGGGTCTGGGCTGCTGGCCTGCACATAGGCCTGCCAAGCCAAGTCCAAAAGTCCATCCAAGACCGCCGCCGCCACGGCAGGGCCGCCCTTACGTCCCTCGGTGCGGATGTGGGGCACCATCGAATCGGCCAGCTCCCGCTTGGCTTTCACCACATCCACAAACCCAGCCGGCGTCGCGATTACCAGGGCAGGGGCCACCTCTTTCTCGGCGATTAACTGCACCAAGGTGGAAAGAGCCGTCTGGGATTGACCAACGATAAAGATGGCCTCAGGATAGCGTTGGGCCAGGGTTTGCAGGCCCCAAGCAGAGCGGGTCTTGTCCCTCTGGGGACGGGTGACAGCTTCGCTGCCGCAGTAGATGGGGTTGGAGAAGGTGTTCTGCACTGCCCGTGCAATGCCCACCTGCACCATTGGCTCGTCCACCACAATGGTGGTGCGCGCCGCCAAAGCCGCCGCCCCCGCCTGCAGCGCCTCGTTGGCGAAACGGAGGAGGTGAAGATATTCAAAGTCTGCAGTAGCGTAAATTACCCGACGCACCACCTCATATTCGGCAGGGGAAAGCTCATGCTTGCCCACCTCCTGATCGATGATCATCAGGCTTTCCGCATCGGTGACATGCCACTCCATTGCCCCTAGACCTCGTGCGCCAGCCGCCTTCCCAGCATTCTAGCTGGGGTAAACCCAGAGCTAGCCTGGCGGCCAGCCCATCGCCCGACCGCCCAGGACGTGGATGTGCAAGTGAAAGACGGTTTGACCGCCATCTTCTCCTTGGTTGATGACCAAGCGATAACCTTTGCTGAGGCCAGCTTCGGCAGCCACCCGCTGAGCCGTCAGCAGCAGGTGCCCTAGCAACGCTTCGTGTTCGGGCTTGGCCTGGGCAATGCCGGGGATAGGCTCCTTGGGCACCACCAAGATGTGGACAGGGGCTTGAGGGGCGATGTCTTTGAAGGCGATGGCCCGCTCATCTTCGTAGACAATCTGGGCCGGGATCTCCCTGCGAATGATCTTGCTGAAGACGGTGTCGCTCATAGGTAGTCACCAACCAATCCTGCCCTTAGCCTACCCGGTTTATGGATCTCATTGGTTGAGCAGCCACTCAAACTCCCGCTGTAAGGATTGAATGTGCCCCACCCGCGAGACCAACAGGGCATCTTCCCCAGCATCCCGAAAGCGAGACCGCCACAAACTCACCAAATCAGGGTTGCTGCACCAAAAGCGGATGACGGTTTCGACCAACTGATCCCAGTCCCAGCCCCGCCGCGCCGGCACCTCCTCCAGGGATCCCAGCAGCGCATCCAGGGTGCACGGGCGGGTGCCCAGGTACTCTACCCCACAAGGCCGCTTTGCCAGCTCCTGCTGCTGACAGAAAAAATCGAGGGCAGGGGCAATGCCGATGATCTCAAAGGTATAAACCATTGGATTCAGTCCTACAGAGTTTTCTCGCGAAAATAGAGATCTTGCCAAAAGAGGCTAGAAGCCCCTCGACCGACTTAAGTTGGGATCCCTTCCCAACCCTCATCGGCCTGAACCTGAATGTTGGTGGATAGTAGGCACTGATTATACTCAACTTGGGCCAATTGCCAAGGCTAAAAAGCAGGTGGACAGAACTCTTTCTCCGCCGGCTACTACCTGGGGATGGATGCTTTGGCACGCAAGCGGGGAGCCTTGCCTGATGAGCGCTCCGGTGAACAATCCTGTGCAGATAAGGGAGAAAACTGCTAGCAAACCAAGGTAGCGAATGCTAGCACTCATCGAGATTTTTTGCGAGTTGATTCTGCCCACATAACAGTCGGCACCTACCTCTCCTACAGACATCAGAGAAACGGTGGTTCCAAGAGAGCGAAAGCCTAGAAACAACTGGTGCGATGAAAGTCTCCGGCCTAGGCCCTTTCTTCTATCCAGGTCGGTATTGGGTTTTGCAGGTTTTGCCCGGCAGGAGAGCTGGGAGCGGGGAGATGAAACTCCAGGCGCGGCTGGCCTACCCCATAGGTGAGGGTGTAGCTCCAGCTCAGGCAGCGCAACCACAGGCGGGGGTAGCGGGACTCCAGCCAGGGTTGCAGGCGCCGCACCAGCTTGGGGAACCAGCCCCGCAGCAGAGCTGAGAGCAAAGCCAGGCCAGTGTAGCTGAAGTAGGTGGGCAGCCAGCGGGTAAAGCCTTCTGCCCCCACTGCTTCCCAGATCCACAGCAGCAGCCGCGGGTTCTGCAGAGCGGCTTTGACGGCCATGCGGTTAAAGGCCAGCCAACCGGCTCGGTCTTTGATAAAGTCGTCCACCACCTCGGGCGGCTCGGTGGTGAGGATGCCGAAAAAGCTGTTGAGAATGGCGTTGATGCGCTCAGGCGGCAACACCTTGCCGGTGGGCACCATCATCCCCCGCGAGAACAACCAAGTGACAGCGGAGTTGCCCTGGTAGGCGCGAACCTGAGCCAAGTCAGAGGCTTTGAGCAGGTCGTGGCGCAAGGCCGTATCCAGCAAATCGCACAGGCGAGAGCAGTTGCGCACCAGGGATCCAAACCCCGTAAAGCTCAAGGGTGATTGCAGGGCTGCCGCATCCCCAATCAAGAGGACGCGGTCGAAGGGCTCTTTGGGAGCTGGCTGCTGGCCGAAGCGCCCGGGGATATAGCCAAAGGTGGCCTTTTTCCACTGCAGACGCTCCGGGTCACAGCGGCGGTACTCGGGCAGGATGGTAAAAAAGTCTTCGTACAACTCCAAGAGGGATCCCGGGTTTTCCGGATGCACCTGGTGGTAGTGGAACAGGTAGAAGGTGAGATCCTCCCCTGGCCCAGGGAATAGTTCCCAGATGAGCTGCCGACCGCGGCTGATGTCCCCGTGGCTGGCGAGGATGTCGCCAAATTGGGGATCCCAAACCCCCGGCTCAAACCCCCCTGCAATGGTGGCCCCCACCGTTGGGCAGACGCTGTCAAAGGCGCGGCGGCCGTAGAGCTGCTGGGCAATGGGGGAGGCCGTCCCCATGGCATCCACCAACAGGCGGGATCCCAGAGAGAACGCTTCTTGAGTGGTTAAGTCCTTAACCACCACTGTGACGCCCTGCTCCTCGATGTAGGCCCGCTGAAACTCGCTGCGCTCGTAGATGGCACCACCCCTGGATCTCAAGATTTGACCACAGAGCTGCAGGAGCTTTTCGGCATCAATGGCCAGGTTGAGCACCGTCGGCGTGTGCAAGACGGGGGCGCGCACGGGGCTGTTGCCATCAAAAAACTTGTTAAACCCATCGGTGTATTCCCTGAGGATGAGGCTCTCCATCTCCTCAGGGCTGAGGAGGCCAAACTCCACCAGCGTCTGCAGCTCCCGCCGCGAAATGTTCCACTCCCGATTCATGCGGCCAAAGGGGAGCCGTTCCACCAAGGCTACGCGATAGCCTAGGCGGGCCATGGCTGCGCCGTAGATGGCCCCCAACGCCCCGCCCACGATCACCAAGTCCCACTCCAAGGGGGCAGGTTCAGGGGCCGGCTGGCGAAACAGCACCGGCTGCCGCTGAGGATGGGGGGATTGCACTTCTTCCCGCCAGCGCTTCTCCCACCAGTAAACCCGCTGCAGGTCGAACTCGCCGTTGGGCATGCGGCGGAAGTACTTTACCGTCTGCGGGTAAAAAGGCTCCAGTTGCTCAAAGATGGATCCCTGGCTGGGATCGACCTCTGGCAACTGCGGGTAGCGGTGGGGAAATTGGCTTTGGATGGCCCTCTCCACTTCCTTTAGCCAGCGGTTCTGCCGGGGGAAAGGCCGCTCTGACCACTGAAAGATCTTGAGATAGGTGGTGTTCAGCCCCGACCAGAGGAAAACGGCCAGCTTGGCTCCGGATCCCTCTAGGCGCAGACCGCTGGGGGTAAGCACCTTTTGGCTGCCCGTAGGCAGAGGCAGGTGCTCCTGTAGCCAGCGCAGCACTTGAGCAGTATCTGGGCAAGGGATCTCGCGGTAGTAGAGGGGCTTGAGCACAGCGCCAAGACAAAAAAAGCCAATTTTTACCCATTGTGACACGACGGGATCCCTGAGGGGGCGGTTGTCTCAACCATCCGTCCCCAGAGACGTCAGTAGTGCTCAGGAAGGGAAAGTGGCAAGTCCCAGTTACAAATGAGCCGCCTGCCGGGAATCCGACTCCAGGGCTTGAACCTGAGCCTGGTGGGTTTCCCAACGGGATAGTTTGGTGGCCCTGTACTTGAGTGCCGGGCGGAAAAGCCCGTAAGCTCATGCAGCTTGCATAGCTACAGGGCAAAAGCCAGCTTCTTGAAGGCAAACGAGCTGCCCAGTGCCGGTGAAAAACCCGACCAGTGGCCAGCCTCTGCACGGGTCTTACGCGAGAAAGAGGCGGTTCCGGCCCAACCTGCTGAAGAAAGTAAGCAGAACCTTGGGGCTTTGCCTCAAGGAACGGGGGAGGGGCGGTTTGACAACGCCTTTACGCGTCGGTTTGTGGACTGCGAGTTGGCGGGAGTGCTAACGCTTGCTTCCTTCGAGCCGAGAAGATTTGGGGATTCCCTCTACGAAGCCGCAAAACATTGCTTCATCTCCTGCAGCACCTGGGCATCCTGGGAGGCAGTTCTAGCGCCTGCTTGGGCAGCCCAGCACTTGAGACTTTCGATCTGGTCGCGGGCAATGGAGGCCAGGGGCACAGTTTCGCGGATGGCCTGCAGGATGTCTTCCTGGGTAAAGTCTCGCCGAGCGCCGCTGCCGCTGCCCCCAAAGGCGTTGTACATAGCATCTACAATGGCCTGCTCAATCTCAGCGCCACTGAAGTTCTGGGCAGCCGCTGCCAAGGCATCGAGGTCAAACTCCCGCAGGCGGCTGGGGCGCAACCGCTGCAGGTGTACCCGGAAGATCTCCTTGCGCTCGGCTTCGGTGGGCAGGTTGAGGAAGAAGATCTCGTCAAAGCGGCCCTTGCGCAACAGCTCCGGCGGCAGCAAAGGCACGTTATTGGCTGTGGCCACGATGAAGACCGGGCTGGTTTTCTCCTGCATCCAGGTAATCAGGCTGCCAAACACCCGGCGGCTGGTGCCCGAATCCCCGTCGGCGCCGCTGGTGATGTTGCCAAAGGCCTTGTCAATTTCGTCAATCCAGAGCACACAGGGGGCCATGGCCTCCGCCAGTTGGATCATCTGGCGCACGCGGCTTTCCGATTCGCCAACAATGCCGGCAAATAGGCGCCCGGCATCCAATCTCAGCAGGGGCAGACGCCACTCATTGGCAATGGTCTTGGCCGAGAGAGACTTGCCGGTGCCCTGGATCCCCACCAGCAGCACCCCCTTGGGGTTGGGCAGGCCGTAGCGCCGCGCCTCTTCGGTAAAGGCTTCCTGGCGCACCCGCACCCAAGCTTTGAGGTTGTCCAGCCCGCCCACGCTTTTTAGGGTCTCGCGGGCGGTGAAAAACTCCAGGATGCCGGTCTGGCGGATGGCCTGCTTTTTCTCCTCCAACACCAGGTCAATATCGGCCTCGTTCACCTCCTGCTTGGCGGCCAAGGCGCGGGCCAAAACGCGGCGGATGCGCTCCCGGCTCAGCCCCTGACAGGCCTTGACCAGTTGCTCACGACCTAGAGGGCTGAGCTTTAGCTTTTCCGGAGCCACGTAGAGCTGGATGAGGCGGTTGATCTCCTCGCTGTTGGGCAGGGGAATATCGACAACAGTGATCTCCTCGGCTAAGTCGCTGGGCACTTCCAGGGTGTGGCTGAGCAGGATCAGCGTCTTGCGGGTGCGCTTGAGCTCGCGGCTGAGGTTCTTCAGCTCCCGCAGGATGGGGGCGTTTTTCTCACTGCTGGCATTGCGCAGCACAAAGTGCAGATCCCGCAGCACAAACAGGGTGTCTTCCTGGGGGGCCGAGCGCCACACCCGCCCTAGGGCGGCCATGATGGAGCCGCGGTCTTCGCCAGTATCCTGCCAGCCCCGCACCAAATCCCAAAACAGCAGCCGCCGCGGCGGATCGGTTCTCTTGGCTACTTGCACGAGCACGGCGTCCGCCGGCTCCTCTTCGGGGGAAACCAGGTAGATCAGGGGGTAGCGGGCCCGGATCATCAGATCCAGCTCCTGGATCAGCTCCCCTTGCACCTCAGTGGCAATCCCAGTCAAGCCGGGATCCCCACTGCTTTCCCTTTGCCGAGTGAGCTCAGTGAGATCTTTTGCGGCCTCTGCCATCGGGAGTTAAAAGGGTCTTGAGAGGATTCGGGGTCTATACTTCAGGATAGAGCAGGGATCCCTTGCAGCTCCGCCAACATGGCGCGGGCAGTCTGGGTGGGATCCGCCGCTTCCATCAGGGCCCGCACCACAGCTACGCGGCTGGCGCCAGCCTGGCGCACCTCCGGCAGGTTGTGGAGATCAATGCCGCCGATGGCAAACCAGGGCAGATGGGCCTTCTCAGCGGCTAGGCGCACGTACTCCAGACCAGCAGGGGGTTTTTCTGCTTTGGTGGGAGTGGCATAGACAGGGCCGACGCCGATGTAGTCCACGCCGCTACTGAGGGCTTGGGCCAGCTCCTCAGCGTTGGTGGTGGAGAGGCCAATTAGGCGCTGGGATCCCAGCAGCTGCCGGGCTTGGGCAACCGGCAGATCTGTCTGGCCTAGGTGCACGCCGTCCGCCTGGCTGACCAAAGCCAAGTCCACCCGGTCGTTAACAATCATCAACGCCTGATAGCGGTCGCACAGCTGCCGCAGCTGTTTGAGATCCCAGAGCATCTCCCTATCGGGGAGGTTCTTGCGGCGGTACTGTACCAAGGTTACCCCCCCCCGCAGCGCCTTCTCCACCACCTCCAGCCAGTTGGGCACCGGGCTAGTGACTAGGTAGAGGCGAGCTGCCAAAAGCCGCCGGCGCAGGGATCTGCCCAGCAGCTCACTTTCAAGAACGTAGAGGTGGTAGCGCATGTCTTTGGCCAGCTTGGCTAACCCAGGGGCCACCCACTGGTGGGATTCAGCCAGCTTGCCGTATTCTTCCAGCACCCGCAGCGCCTCCTGGACGCGGCTGCAATTGGCCTGCAACAGGTGACTGAGATCCCGCCGCTCCTCTTCCTGGGGATGGGAGATCTGGGTGCCCGGGTCGGCAGAGGTGTCGCGGGCCAACCGCAGGGGGTCGCTGTGCCAACGAGCTAGGGCCTGGCGCATCGCCTTGCATTCGCCAGCCAGCTCGCCGTTTTCTAGGCCAAAGCGAAACCACTCCTCCAGCACCCGTAATCCCTCACGAGCTCGGTCGAGGTTGGCATCCAGGATACGGGCGACGGCCTGCGGTTTCATGTCCCCTGCGTGTGGGAGTTTTAATCTTTTTTTACTGTAAGTTGAAACGGTTTTTCTGGCCCCTGCCCTAGCCTTTGTCCGCAAAGGAAGCAGGCTGGTGCCAAAGGGCGTTGAGGAAAGCCTGCTGCGGCGTGTGTCCCCAGGCAAACTCGCGGGGGCCGATCCCTTCCGGCAGGTAGGCCCAAGCGTAGCACTCGCAGGCAGGAAAGTAGCGGATCTCCCACCAGGGCTGGCCGGCGGCCACATCCTTCACCGCCCGCCAAAAATGCCCTCGCTGACGGGTAAGACGGGTCTCGACGAAGTAAGGGCCTTCCAGGTGCAAAGCTTCCACCGCTGCAATAAACTCAGCTCGTTGTCGCTCATTGCGGATCATCACCCTGGCTTCCCCTCGCAGGTTGGCTCTATTTTAAGGGGAGATTTTGGGTAGGCTACGAAGTTCTGCTCGTTTAGCTCGAATAGAGGCGGCAACACTTCAGAGTTGAACCCCCATCCTCTAGCCAATGAATCCACAGAATTTGTCGCGGGTGCTGTGCCTGAGCAATGGCCACGGGGAAGATGAGGTAGGTAGTCGCATCGCCCTGGCCCTGACTGGCCTGGGGATCTCGGTGCAAGCCCTGCCGATTGTGGGGGAAGGCACCGCCTATTGCCGCCGCGGCATCCCGCTGCTGCCCCTGACCCAGGTGATGCCTTCGGGGGGATTTATCTATCAAGATTGGCGGCAGTTGTGGCGGGATCTGCGTGCTGGCTTGCTGGGCCTGACCGGGCGGCAATTGGCTTTGGTTCGCCAGGCGGCGGCTCAAGTGGAGCTGGTGCTGGCGGTGGGGGACATTGTGCCTTTGTTAATGGCCTGGTGGAGCGGCAGCCCCTACGTCTTTGTGGGCACAGCCAAGTCGGACTATTATTGGCGGGACGAACAAGGGCCCTACCGACGCGCTTGGATGGGGCAGCCGGTTTCCGATTACCTGCCCTGGGAACGCTGGCTCATGGCCCGTAGGCGCTGTCGCGGCTCCTTCTTGCGAGATGAGCTGACGGCCACCGCTCTGCAAAAGCGGGGCCTCCGGGCTTTCTACCTGGGCAACCCGATGATGGATGACTTGGAGCCGCGGGGAGAATTGCCTTTGGATCCCGACCGGCCTGCGGTGCTGCTGCTGCCGGGATCCCGCCCGCCAGAGGCCTACCGCAACTGGGCCTTGATGATGCAGGTGGTCGAGCAGCTGCCGCCGGAAATCCAAGTTTACGCCGCCCTCAGCCCCAACCTGGAGCGGGCACCTCTTCAGGAGAAGATCCCCTCTTGGCGCCGCGACCTGCTCCTGGTGTGGGGAGATTTCGGCACCTGTGCCCACCGGGCCACGGCAGTGCTGGCCATGGCGGGGACGGCCACCGAACAATGTGTGGGCTTGGGGAAGCCGGTGGTCACCCTGCCGGGGGAGGGGCCGCAATTTACCCCCCGCTTTGCCGAAGCTCAAACCCGTCTCCTGGGATCCGCCGTCCACCTCACTTCACCCCAGCAGGCCCCTGCCGTGCTCTGCCAAATTCTAGACCGCCTGGCCAGCGATCCCGCTTACGCCGCCCAACTGCGGGCCCACGGGCAGCGGCGTATGGGATCCCCTGGCGCTGCTCAGCGCATTGCCGCCCAGATTAAAGCCTGGCTCTCCAACCCTGCTGGCTAAGCCCGCCCCACCCCCTCCATCAGGTCGTCCAGCTCTGCGTAGTCCGGCAGCGCCGTGTCGATGGGCTGGCCTTGGCGCAGCACCACCCGATCGTGCTGAGGTCGGGAAAGGAGCTCGTCAAACCCCCGGCCCTTGAACAGCACCAAGTCTGCCGGCAGGCCCACCCCAATTTGTCCGGCCTCTACCAAGCCCATCCTACGGGCCGGGGTGGCAGTGATGGCCTGCGGCCAATCCCCGTAGGGGGTGTCCAGGTGCAGGATGCGGGTGGCCTCCCGAAACACTTCTAGGCCGTCGTGATCCCCGAAGCCGTGGAAAGGATCCCGGCAGTTGTCACTGGCTATCATCACCGGCACGCCCAAAGCCTTCAGCTCATGGAGCAGCGTTACCCCCCGCCAGCGGGGCGTGTGGCCGGGGCGGCGGTCTTGTAAATAGAGGTTACACATGGGCAGGCTGACCACGGCGATCCCCGCCTCTTTGACCAGGGCCATGGTCTGGTGGGCCACCTGCGGCGGCTGCACCGCCAAACTGCAGCAATGGCCGCACACCACCTGGCCGGAAAACTCATGGCGCAAGGTTGCTGCTGCCACGTGTCTCAACGTGAGGGATCCCGGATCCTCCGTCTCGTCGGTATGAAAATCCAGATCCAGCCCCCGCTCCTGGGCCAGGGCAAACACCCGCTCCAACTGCTCATCCAGCTCCGGCCCCATCGCCGCTACCCCACCTAGGATCCCGCCCAGCTCTGCCACCTTGTCCGCCAGCTTCTCCCTTGCCGGCGTGAGAAAGAAGTCCAAATGGGTCAACGTCACTGCCTGCAGCTCCAGTCTGCCCGCCCACTCTCGCCGCAACTGGGCAAACACCTCCCAACTCAGCTGGGCGTGGGGGCCGTTGCAGACCAGGTGGGTGCGCACCGCCTGGGATCCATGGGCATAGCTGCAGCGCAGGCCAAAGTCGCAGCGGCGGTAAATATCCTGCCAAAGTTTTTCGTGCCTGCCGGCGTAGGCCCGCTCCATTTTGGCCCAGTCTTCCTGCTCAGCCCGGATTGCCCCGGCAAACGTGCCGTCGGGGTTGGGGGTGCGCGGCCACACGTGCCCCTTGTCCAGGTGGGTGTGGATATCGACAAAACAGGGCCACACCTGGCCCCGCCTCAGATCTACGCTCGCGATCCCCTGAGGTGGGATCCCATTGGCTGCTTGGATGCGGGCAATTCTCCCCGCCTCTATTTCCAGATCCAGCAGCACCAGGCCCTCCCGGTTAGGCGCGGCCCCCGGCACCGCATCTATGAACTACCCCACCGCGTAGGCGGGTGGGGTTTCCTCACCCGCTTGACAGCAGAGCTTTTGTCTCTTCTTCTGCCCCAGTTGCTTCATCGATCCC
>NZ_JANSIZ010000015.1:0-45713 GCF_047462315.1 Synechococcus sp. H60.2
TTTGTGGATCCCGTCAAAAGCCGCTGGTTCAACGATTTGAACTTCCGCCGGGCGGTGGCCCACGCCCTGAACCGGCAATTTTACGTCGAGAGCGTCCTGCAGGGGCTGGGCGAGATCCAGCACTCGGTCTTCTCCCCCGCCAGCCCCTTTTACCTCAGCCCGGCAGAGGGCCTGCCCACCTACGACTACGATCCCGAAAAGGCGCGGCAACTGCTCTTGGCTGCCGGCTATACCTACGACGCCGAAGGCCACCTACGGGATCCCGACGGCAACCGCGTCCGCTTCAGTCTCATCACCAACGCCGGCAACAACCAGCGGGAGGCCACCGGCGCCCTGATCAAGGCCGACCTGGCGCGGATCGGCATCACCGTTGACTTCACCCCCATTGCCTTCAACACGGTGGTGCAGCGCACCGACAGCCGCGACTGGGAAACCTTGTTGCTGGGCTTTGGCGGCGGCGGCACCGAGCCCAACAACGGCTCCAACATTTGGCGCAGCGATGGCCGCCTGCACCTGTTTAACCTGGGGGATCTGCCCGGCAATCCCGCCGAAGGAGTGGAAGTGAGCGATTGGGAGCGGGAGATCGACCGCATCTTTATTGCGGGGGTGCGGGAGCTGGACTTTGAAAAGCGCAAGGCCCTCTACGACCGCTTTCAAGTGATCATCCAGGAACAACTGCCCCAGATCGGCACCTTCAACCCCCTGGTGCTCTCGGCCCTGCGCAACCGCCTGCAAGGGGTGGATCCCCGCCCCATCCTCGGCCCTCTCTGGAACCTGGATCAGCTTTCCATCCAGGACATGCTGCAGGAGCGGTAGCCTACCTCACCGTCAGCTCCACCTCCCCCGTGCTCCTGAGGACGTTGATCCCCACCCCTCCTGCCTGGAGATACAGGCCGATGTCCAGGGATCCCCGCCCCACCTGGATGTTCTCAAGAGTTACATAGGGCAGCCACAGGGGCAGGGTGGGCTGGGTGAGGCGCACCTGCTGGGCCAGCCCGTCGATCTCCAGGCCTAGGCAGGCTTGCAGCAGCAGGAACACACTGGCCGCTGCCCAGGACTGGGGCAGACAGGCCACCGGGTAGAGGGTGGGGCCTTCCCGCTGGCGCCGGCGAAAGCCACAGAACAGCTCCGGCAGCCGCCGCAGCTCCAGAAACTGGCTGGCATCAAACAGGGCCGTCAATACTTGGGCTGCCTCCGCCTTGTAGCCATAGCGGGCCAAACCTGCTGCAATCAGGGCGTTGTCGTGGGGCCAAATGGAGCCGTTGTGGTAGGACATGGGGTTGTAGCGCCCTTCCCCTTCCGCCAGGGTGCGGATGCCCCAGCCGCTGAAAAAAGCGGGCTCCAAAAGTTGCCGCGCGATGCGCTCGGCATGCTGCGGGTGGGCGATCCCGGAAAACAGGCAGTGGCCCATGTTGGAGCTGCGCACACGGCAGGGCTGCTTGCGCCCGTCCAAAGCTAGGACATAGCCGCCCAGCTCCTCGCACCAAAACTGCTCCCAAAACCGCTGCTGCAGTTTCTGGGCCTGCTGGCGCAGTTGCGCTGCTTGCTCGTGCCGCCCCAACAGCTCCGCCATCTCCGCCGCCAACAGCTTGGCCTCGTAGGCGTAGCCCTGCACCTCGCACAGGGCTATGGGTGGCTCGGCCAGGGATCCGTCGGCATAGAAGATGGCATCTTCCGAGTCTTTCCAGCCCTGGTTGCGCAGGCCCCGCCGCGCCTTGCCGGCATACTCCAAAAAGCCGTCGCCGTCGGGATCCCCGTAGGTGTCCATCCAGTGGAGAGCTGCCTCGATATTCGGCCACAACTGCCGCAACAGCTCGAGATCCCCACTGCGGCGCACATAGCGCCCTGCTAGCACCACAAACAAAGGAGTGGCGTCGATGCTGCCGAAATAATTGCCAAAGGGGATCTCGCGCGTCTTGGCCATCTCACTGTAGCGCTGCTCGTGCAGGATCTTGCCGGGCTCGGCATCGCGGCTGGGATCCACCTCCTGCGCCTGGTGGGCTGCCAGGTACAGCAACACCCCCCGGGCCAAGTCGGGGAACCACCAGAGGGTGGCCAAGGCGGTGATTAGCGCGTCGCGGCCAAAGACCGTGGCAAACCAAGGCACCCCGGCGTGGGGATAGAGCCCATAGGGGGTGCGGGCCAGCATCATCACCAGGTCGTCCCGCGAGGCGTTGAGCCACTCGTTAAACTGGGCGTTGCCGGTATCGATGCGGTGGGCCAAAGCTCTTAGCGCCGCCCGCTGCTCCCGCTCTGCCTGCAGCGCCTCCTGGTAGGTCAAAGGCGGGATCTCCTCGCCGCCGTAGCTGCAGACGACCCTCACCTCCAAATCCCGCTCCTCCTGCGGCGCCAGCGGCACCCACCACTGCGCCAGCTTTTCCGAAACCACGTCCGGAGGAGGGGAAAACAGGATCCGGGTTTGCCGCTCCACCCCGTCCAGGCCGCGGTAGCGCAAGGTTACCCCTTCTGAGCTCACCTGGGCCGGCAGCAGTTGTCCCCGCTTTGTCCGCCGGATGCCGCGAATCTCAAACATATCGGCAAAATCGGCCTCAAAGCGCAGGGTAAGGGGCACGCGGAGCGTCTCCAAACCGTAGTTGTGAAGGCGGATCCGCTCATAGGCCACGTTGTTCCATAAAAAAGTGGTGCGCAGGACGTGCAACGTCTCCTGCTCAATGAACTGCCCCTCCGAGGTGGTGAACTCGGGGTTGGTGAGATCCACCGCCAGAATATCCTTGTCTTCCCGCACCTCCGAGCTAAGCAACAGAAACTGCTTCCCCTGCAAATCCAAGACCAGCCGCGACAAAAAGCGGGTATCGTCGCGAAACAGGCCGTGATCCCGGATGCCGAGGGGGCGCATGTTGCCCAAGCGGTCAAAAATAGCAAAGCAGTTGTCCTGCTTGAGGACATGGGGACGCGCCTCCACCAAGGAAGCGCTGGCGCGGATGTAGTACTGATCCTGAATCTGGATGATGTCTTCGGCCATCTGCGTCTTCCCACCCAACCAAAGGAGCAAAACAGTAGCCCCCAGATAGCCCCAGCTTTACCTAGGCAGGGTTGACAGGCCGGGGGTGGCTTTCTTCGAGCGCTCCTGCCGTTCGTTCACCAATTGGTTGTAAAGAGCCTCGTACTCCGACACCATCCTCTCAACGCTAAACCGCTCCTCAAACACCTGCCGCACCCCCGCTCGGTCAAGGGATCCCACCTTTTCCAGCGCCTCCACTGCCTCCTCCACCGAGTCAACAATAAAGCCGGAGCGGCGGTCGGCCATCACTTCTGGCACCGAGCCAAAGCGAGTGGCAATCACCGGCGTGCCACAGGCCATCGCTTCAATCATTACCAGCCCAAAGGGTTCCGGCCAGCGGATGGGAAACAGCACCGCATAGGCCTTGCCCAAGAACTCGCTCTTCTCTTGGTCAGTGATTTCCCCCACAATCTCCACATTGGGGTGGCGCCTGGCCAAAGGCTTAATCTCTAACTCATAGTACTGGCGATCCACGGCGTCAATTTTGATAGCAGCTTTCAGCGGCATCCCCGCCCGCGCGGCAATTTCAATGGCCGTGTCCAGCCCTTTCTCCGGCGAGACCCGGCCCAGAAAAGCCAGGTAATCTCCCTTTTCTGGATAGAAACGGTGCAGATTCAGGGGCAAGCCATGATAGACCGTCCCCACCCAGCGCGCCTGGGGCAGGGGCCGCCGCTGGGCATTGGAGATGGAGACCACTGGGATGTCCTGAAACTCGGTGTAGAGCGGCTGCAGCTCCGGAATGTCCAGCCGCCCGTGCAGGGTGGCCAAAAAAGAAACTTCAGGGTGGCGGCGGGCCAGGGCGTAGGGGTAGTAGTCAATGTGGCCGTGGATGATGTCAAACTCATCGGCCATCTGAAAGGCTTTCTCTACCATCAGGATGTGGGGAGCCACCGTGTCAATAGCCGTGGGATCCAAGCGCAAAGCCCGCTCCCGAAAAGGGATGAGACGCGCTTGGGTTTGGGAGTCGCCGCTGGCAAATAGAGTCACCTCGTGCCCACGTCGCACCAGCTCTTCAGTTAACCAAGAAACCACCCGCTCCGTACCGCCGTAGAGCTTGGGGGGCACGCTCTCGTGCAACGGGGCAATCTGGGCAATGCGCATCGTTATCCTCCGAACCCAAGGAGTAGCTGTTGGGGTTGTTGGCGCGTTGAAAGGCACTTTCCGAGCGCTGACCCTGGCAGCTTGTTACAGAATTCTCCTGCTGCCCGCAACCCCTTGGCCCAAGCAGGATCAAGACAGGAATCCATCCAGAGCCAGGCCTAACCTCTATGCTAGCCGGCTAAGCCTCCTGCAGGGGTTGGCGAATGGTTAGGTGGGCCTAGGGCTAGGCGTTGGTGTGGACGAAGGGCTGGGACGAGGGGAAGGGCTGGGCGAAGGCGACACTGAGGGAAAAGGATTGGGCGTGCCGGTCGGGGTTGGTGTTGGGGTGGGTGAGGGCGTCGGCAGTACCCGCAAGGGGGCTTTGGCGGAGGCAATGCGGCCTTGGCTGTCTGCTACCATGGCCGTAACCTCGTAATCTCCAGGGGGGGCAGAGGCCGGAATGGTGATGGGAAGGGTGCCGATGCAGGTTCTGCTGTTGACCTGACAGCCGGCGGCAGCGGCGGTGAAATCAAACGTGAGGGTGAGGGGGTTCTGTCGGATTTCCACCCGGAAGCTAATGCCGCTGCCCAAACCCGCAGGAGTTGTAACGGCCACCAAGACATTGAAGGGCACCGTCTGTCGGGCGTCCGTTAGGGCCACCACGGCAATCGAAGGTGGCTCTGCTGAGAAAGATGCGGTGGGGGAAGGACTGGGACTAGGGAAAGGATTCCAGAGTGGAGTGGGGGTCGGGGTGAGCAAAGGCGTCGGGGCAGGACTGGGGACGAGAAAAGGAGTGGGTGTTGGCGCCACAACCGTTACCGGCACAGGAGTAATGGTAACTGAGGGTTGCTCCCGGCCATCTTCTTGGCAGGCCACCAGTGACAACGACAGAAAGGCGGCTACACTGGCTTTCATCCAAGAGACCGCTAGCGCCCAACTGCGGCGGAATCCAGAGGACGGCTGTTTCATGGGCTTTGGCTCCTCACAACACAAGCTTGGGGGGTTTGTTAGAAGAACCGAGTCTCGGCAGCGTTCAACTCGAAAACCCGCACAGTCCTGCTCCCTTAACGGCGAGTCTCGCAGATCCTCCTAACACTATAGATAGAGTCTCATCTTTTCGCAAACACTATGAGTGGTTCCTGCTGCATGGGATCCGCCTTGGCGGTGAGATCTCAAGAGCGCTCGGGTTAGACTGATAAGTGCCACAGCAAGAGGGGATCCATGGCAGCAAAGGTGGAAGCAGAACCATCGCCAGCTCAGGAAGGGCCCAAAGAGGCCTGCGGCGTGTTCGGCATTTTGGCCCCCGGCGAGGAGGTGGCCAAGCTGACCTACTTTGGGCTGTTTGCCCTGCAGCACCGCGGCCAGGAATCGGCGGGGATTGCCACCTTTGAGGGGGCCTTTTGCCGAGTGCACAAGGCAATGGGGCTGGTTTCCCAAGTGTTTGACGAGGTGAACTTAGGCCAGCTCAGCGGCGATCTGGCAGTAGGCCACACCCGCTACTCCACTACGGGATCCAGCCGCATGGCCAACGCCCAGCCGGTGATTGTGGAAACCCGCTTGGGGCCGCTGGCTTTGGCTCACAATGGGAACTTGGTCAATGCCGAAGAGCTACGGCGTGAACTGGAAGCTGCCGAGTGCCACCTCACCGGTAGCACCGACTCGGAATGTATTGCCCACACCATTGCCCAGGCAGTGAACCAAGGTCAAGACTGGGTGGGAGCCACCTGTCAAGCCTTGCGCCGCTGCCGCGGGGCTTTCAGTCTGGTTATCGGCACGCCAGAAGGCCTGATTGGGGCGCGGGATCCCTACGGCGTGCGTCCGCTGGTGTTGGGGCTTTTGAGCAGCAACCCCGCCAGACAGGAGCTGCTGCAACCGCAGAGGCTGGGGATCCTCTGCAGCAACGGGACGCTCAACCACCCAGAAGCCCAGCCACTGCACTACGTGTTGGCCTCAGAAACCTGTGCTTTGGATATCATCGGGGCGGATTATCTGCGCCAGGTGGAGCCGGGGGAGCTGGTGTGGATTGACCGTCAAGGGCTGCAATCTCTGCGCTGGGCGGAGGCCAACCCCAAACTGTGCATCTTTGAGATGATCTACTTTGCCCGCCCCGACAGTTGCATGCATGGAGAGAGCCTCTATTCCTACCGCGTGCGGCTGGGGGAACAACTGGCCAAAGAAGCCCCGGCGGAAGCTGACTGGGTAATAGCAGTGCCTGATTCCGGCACACCGGCAGCCATTGGCTATGCCCGCCAGTTGGGGATCCCCTACACCGAGGGGCTAATTAAAAACCGCTACGTGGGCCGCACCTTTATTCAGCCCACCCAGTCGATGCGGGAGCGGGGCATTCGCATGAAGCTCAACCCTCTCGAAGATGTGCTGCGGGGGAAGCGGATTGTGATTGTAGACGACTCGATTGTGCGGGGCACCACCAGCCGGAAAATTGTCAAAGCCCTGCGCCAGGCAGGAGCTACGGAGGTTCACATGCGCATCTCCAGCCCCCCCGTTACCCATCCCTGCTTCTATGGCATTGACACCGACAGCCAAGATCAGTTGATTGCTGCCAAGTATTCGGTAGCAGAAATTGCTGAGAAGATTGGGGTGGACTCATTGGCCTACTTGAGCTGGGAAGGCATGCTGGCCGCCACAGGTCGGGATCCCAATTCCTTTTGCTCGGCTTGCTTTACCGGCCACTACCCCATCCCCATTCCTGAGGGGCTGAAGCGCTCCAAGCTGGCTTTGGAGACGGCAGCCAGCCGCAAAGATCGCTAGCAAATGCTGGAGAGTCTGCAGAGGGGGTCTGAGAGCACGCTATGACCTTGCGCCTGCGACAACTGGGGGATCCCATCCTGACTCAAGTGGCTGAGCCGGTCGCCGAGTTTGGGACGCCGGCTTTGCAAAACCTACTTGAAGAGATGCTGGCCACCTTGAAAGAGGCGCAAGGGGTGGGTCTGGCCGCTCCCCAGGTGGGATCCCCTCTCCAGATCCTCATCGTGGCTTCCCGTCCCAACCCTCGCTATCCCGATGCACCCCAGATGGAGCCCCTGGTCATGATTAACCCCCGTCCCTTGGCCTTGAGTGACGAGCAGGTGTTGGGGTGGGAGGGCTGCTTGAGCGTGCCCAACTGCCGCGGCTTGGTGGCCCGTGCCCGCGAGGTGGAGGTGGAGTATTACACCCCTGCGGGATCGCGGCAGCAGGTGGTCTGGCGGGACTTTCCGGCCCGCATCTTCCAGCACGAATACGATCACCTCTTGGGCCGGTTGTTCCTGGATCGGCAGCCGCAGCAACTGCTTTCCGAGGCCGACTACCAAGCCCGGATTTTGGCCCAGCCCCCTGCCTGAGGATCCCTATGCCCTACCTGGTCATCTACGACGGCCTGTGCAACCTTTGCGCCAATGGGGTCAAGCTTTTAGAGCAACTGGATCGCGGCCAGCAGTTTCGCTACGCCCCCATGCAAGACACGGCCACCCTGGCCCAATGGGGGATCCCACCCGAGCAGATGGAACTGGGGATGATCCTGATCGACCTGGAGCAGCCAGAGCGCCGCTGGCAGGGATCCGACGCCGTCGAACACATTGCCGCCCTCTTGCCCAGCGGATCCCTGTGGCTGGCCCTCTACCGCAACCTCCCCGGCCTTAAGCTTTTGGGAGACTGGGGCTACGCCCAGATCCGGGATCACCGCTACGAGTGGTTTGGCCGCCGCGACACCCTTTATCTACCTGCTGCCTGCGAGCGTTGCCAGGATCCCCTGGCCCAGACCGACTGAGGCATGGGTAGCTGAAACGGTTCGTTATGTTGTTACTGCTACGCAACGCAGTCGCGAACGCACCGGCAGCGCGGAGTGCCTAGAGAACGTCTTAATCGAGTTTGAAATAACCATCAATTCAATTGTCTGGCACAAGGGATCCCTTTTCCAGGTTTGAACTCCTCTTCTCAAGCCTGGCGTGCTTGAAATGCTCTAGACAATCTTAAGACTCGATTAAGACTGACTTCCTGCGGAGAACCCCTCAAGTTTGACTTGAGACCTCTCCAGGGTCAAGGTAAAAATAGAGACGAAGCTAGCCAACAGGGGGTGGGCCGTGGCTATCAGCGAGGGCGGACAAGTTGCCGGTAGTTTAGAAGTTATTCAGTTGGTTCCTAGAAGGGGGGATCTCGTTAGCGGAAATGGAGCTATTGGAAGTTTTGGCGAAAGAAGCAGAAAGCTTTTTCTACAGACAATGCTACAACCCCTGGATTGGGAAGTGCAGTTTGCGGTTTGGAAAACCCTACTGAACTCTGGCATCCCTCAACTGGTGCAAGTAGCAAAAAGATATCCCGTTCCCCTACGTCCAGTTGGAAACCCTGAAGAGAGATATCGAGCCGGCGAGCGGGACTTTCGCTGGGCAGATCTGGGGAGGGTCAACCTTAGCCGGCTAGATCTAAGGGGGCTTGACTTAAGCGGGGCCAGTTTAGTTCGGGCAAGGCTGAGCCAGGTCAATCTAAGCCACACCAGCCTGATTGGAGCCAACCTCAGCCAGGCAGACCTCAGCGGCGCAGATCTGAGAGGAGCCAACTTAAAGGGAGCTAATCTGATGGGGGCCAATCTCATTGGCGCCAACTTGCAGGGAGCCAATCTGGCAGACGCCAACCTGAAGTGGGTCGTCATTTCCCCCGAAACGCAAATTGACCGCAAGTGGCGGCTGGTCTGGGAAATTGTCAATGGCCATGCTCAGGGAAAAAACCTAGCTCAGGCGGACTTGAGCGAGGCCAACCTGGATTGGGCTGACCTGCGGGGGGCCAACTTGGCGCAAGCAGACCTAAGGGGGGCAAGGCTTGTCGGCGCCAACTTGCAGGAAGTCGACCTCCAGGGAGCCGACCTCCGGTGGGCCAGCTTGGAGAGAGCCAACCTCAGTCGGGCCGATTTGAGCGCAGCTTGCCTGCAACTGGCCAGCCTGCGGGGAGCTATCCTTTCCCCTGAAACCCAAATAGACCGCAAGTGGCGGCTGGTTTGGGAAATTGTCAACGGCCACGCTCAGGGAAAAAACCTAGCTCAGGCGGACTTGAGCGGGGCCAACTTGAGCTGGGCAAATCTAAGCGGGATCAGGCTCCCTGGCGTGAACTTGGTGGGAGCCGACCTGAGCGGGGCCAACCTCTGCGGCGTAGACCTACAGTGGGCAGAGTTGAGCAAAGCCAATCTAAGCCAGGCGGATCTGAGGGGGGCCAACTTAAACCAAGCGGATCTCAGCGGGGCAGACCTAAGCGGTGCCAACCTCAGTGGAAGCAGCTTGATCAAGGCCGAACTAGCCAAGGCCAAGCTTGTGGGGGCCAAGTTGGCGCAAGCCAACCTCGTCGGAGCCAAGCTGAGACGGGCTAAGCTCAACGGCGCAGATCTAAGGGGGGCCAGCCTCATCGGGGCCGACCTCAGCGAAGCCAAACTGGGCAAGACAGACCTGAACTTGCCTAGCTTGAGATGGACGGTGATTTCTGTAGAGGCCAGTCCGGAGAGTAGCTGGTGGTTCATGATTTTCCATGCTGGCGCCCCTTCGCAGGAGCTGAGCCAAACAGACTTGAGAGAGGCGGACTTGAGAAAGGCCAACCTCAGCCGGGCAGACCTCAGCGGGGTAAGGCTCAGTGGAGCTAACCTAAGCCAGGCTTATTTGATTGGGGCAGATCTAAGCGAGGCCAGCCTAGATGAAGCCAATCTAAAGAGGGCCAAGCTGGGCGAGGCCAACCTAACCCACGCCGATCTCAGCGGAGCCAAGCTGAGTAGGGCCTATCTGGGCAGAGCCAACCTCAGCGGCGCCGACCTGAGGGGGGCAGATCTGGAGCTGGCCAGTCTGCCGCGGGTGATCCTTTCTCCTGCAACCCAGATCGAGGCCAAGTGGCGTCTGGTGTGGGAGATCGTCAACGGTCAAGCCTCCAAGAGAAACTTGAGTGGAGTTGACCTGAGCGGCGCTAACTTGAATTGGGCCAAGCTCAACGGGGTGCAACTGGTCGGGGCAAACCTAAGTGGAGCCAGCCTCATTGGAGCGGATCTAGGAGGATCCAACCTCAGCCAAGCCAATCTGAGGAAGGCCAATTTGAGCTACGCCAACTTGGAGGGATCCAACCTAGACAATGCCATCCTGGAAGGCGCAAAACTTGATTTTCAGTGGCAGTGGATCTGGCTCTCCCTTTGGTTCAAAGGTTTGGCAACCATCTGGTTTGGTTACCCCAGTACCCCTCAACTGCCTCCTCCTCCTACGTCGGATCCCAATCGGTATCTCCCAGCCGAGAAGAACAGGGAGAACTAAACACTCTTGGTTGGCTCCATCAATTTCTTTGGCTAGGGCCACGCAGGTTTGTATCCTAGCAAACACTTTTTAATCCAAGAGAGCTGCTTTAGGATAAAGCCGTGTCCTTCTGAGGAGAATCCCCACAGTGTCTCACTTCACCAGCATCAAGGTTCAGTTCAAAAATAAAGAGATCCTGAAAAGCATTTTGGTTGCCCAAGGTCACGAGGTTCTGGAAAACACTTATGTCCGGGGGTATGGAGGGAACCGCGTCCGGGCAGATCTTGTGGTCAGGCGCAGCAACGGCTACGACATTGGCTTTCGCCAACGGGGGGACAGCCTGGAGATGATTGCCGACTTTTGGGGAACGGGAGTCACCGCTGAGGCTTTCTTAGCGCCAATCCGCCAAGCCTACACCCGCGAGCAGCTCCTTGCAACGGCAGTGGAGAAGGGGTTTACCGTAGAGTCGGAATCTGTGGACGAGAAAGGACAGATCAGGATTGTGTTGGGGCGCTGGGCTTGAGGAGGCGTTATGGCGGAATATCAACAGGTTGAATACATCATCGACAAAGATGGCAACGTGATTGAGCGCGTGCTTAATGTCAAAGGCAAGGGCTGCCTTGACCTAACTGAGGAAATAGAAAGGGCATTGGGCACAGTTCAAAAAAGGGAGCTGTTGCCTGAATATGACCAGGCCCCAGTCATAGACATAGAAGAAGGTGTCCAGCGTCAGGTAGAGCGTTTATGAATGCCCCAAACCCCTTTCTGGATCCCCTGTCTGGTTTAACCAAAGGGATCCAAAAGACTCTGGCTAGGATTCCATTTTGGAGTCGTAACTCTGATGAAATGAAAAGTCATGATACGAAAAGTCATGATACCCTGCTGCGCAATCTCATGCAGGCTGCCGGTATCTCAACCTGGCGAGAGCTTCGACAAAAGGCCAAACTGAGTCGAGGAGCCCTAAATGCCCTGAGAACTGGCCAGGCCGAAAAGCTGAAGTTAGCCGATCTCAATCGAGCGGCCAGCATTTTGCAAGTGCCCTTGCCGAGCCTTATTCAAGATTTCAGCGGAATCGAGCTAGCATTGGAGCCTGCAGAAACTGCTCAGGAAGTGCAGCGGCTGCACAAAGAGCTAGAACAGCAGGAAGGGCAGTTGCGCCATCAAATCCGCGCCGAACTGGTGGAAAAGCTCAAGTCTCTTTTGATGCAATACCCCACCCTGCAGCAGGTTGTGCAGAGGCGACCGGATTACCCTGCCCAGCAAGTCTTGGCTTTGCTGAACTGTCTGGGCAACTTGTTGGAAGACTGGCAGTTGGAAACCATTGGCCAGGTGTGGCAACAGGTGGCCTATGACCCAGAAAGCCACGAGGCGGATGAGGAGGATATCCAGGCGGGCGAGCCGGTCTACGTTCGCTTTGTGGGCTATCGACTTAGGGATCAAGTTTTAGTTCGAGCCAAAGTCAGTCGCACTCTACCTTCCTTGGCAGCATGACGACGTTGGCTATTGATTTTGGCACTTCCAATACGGTGGTCTGTGCCTATCAAAATCGAAAGCCCATTGTGATCGACATACCAGGGATCACCCACCGCTACGACGGCAGCCCGCCTCTAATTCCCTCGGTTCTCTTTGTCGGCCAAAACCAGCAATTTTTGATTGGGGCACCTGCCCAAGCCAAACGGGATCCCAAGCGCCTATTCAAAGGCTTTAAGCGGGATCTCTCTCAACAATTCCAGCCGGCCCCAACCTATGTGGATGGACAGGCCTACACAGCCCAAGAGGCCACGCGGATCTTTCTGCAGCAGCTTCTTGCCAAACTCAAGGCGGAGGGCTGGCAGCCCGATAAGGTGATCTTGACCGTGCCGGTGGGAGCCTACGAGGCCTATTTGCACAACCTGCAAGAGGTGTTTGGCTTCCTAGGGATCCAACAGGTTGTGTTCCTCGACGAGTCCACCGCGGCTGCTTTGGGCTACGGGGTGCAGGAACCGGGATCCCTGATTTTGGTGGTCGATTTGGGGGGCGGAACTCTCGACCTCTCTTTGGTCAAAATCTTGAAGCCAAAGCAGGGCACTGCTTACCGAGCTGAGGTCATTGCCAAAACTGACCGGGCCTATGGCTGTGGCGGCGTCGATATCGATATCTGGATTGCCGAATGGCTGCTGGAGCAGTTGGGCCGCAAGCGACACCAGGTTCCGGCCAGCAGCTTCCAGGTTCTGTGCGAGGTTGCCGAGCGGCTCAAGATCCGCCTCTCCAGCCATTCTCAGGCCAGCGAGGCCTGGCTGGATGAAGACTCCTTTGAGACCCACACTTTAATGCTTCAGCGCGAACGACTCCAGGAGCTGTTGGAAGAGCGCGGCCTGCTGACGCGGCTAAGAGAAGCCATCGATGAGGTCATCGAGAAAGCCCACAACAAAGGGATCTCTAAACGAGATATCCACCAGGTGGTGTTGGTGGGTGGCACCAGCCTCATTCCAGGGGTGCAGCATCAGGTCATTAGCCTCTTTGGCCGCGACAAGGTTAAGTACCACAAGCCGTTTGAGGCAGTGGCCCACGGTGCTCTGGCCTTCACCCAGTTTGCCCGCCTTCAAGATCATCTCCGCCATACCTACGCCCTGCGGCTCTGGAATCCCTATTTGCAGGCGCCCGACTTTTTCCCTCTCTTTAAGAGCGGCACGGCCTATCCTGCCACGGTGGAACTGCCTCCCTTGCAGGCCAACGCCAATGGACAAAGCCACATCAACCTGGTGGTTGGTGAGATGGCCGAGGAAGGGGCAACCGAGGTTGTTTACGGTCCCGACGGTCGGATGCAGATTCGCAACAGCAGCGCAGCTTCTAGCTTTCGTCCCCTTGGGAGCCACAAGCAGCTTTCCATTCCTCTCAAGCCCCCAGGGCAGGTAGGAGTGGATCGTTTGCAGGTCACCTTTGCCGTCGATGCTGGGCGAACTTTGCGGGTAACGGTAGTAGATTTGCAAACTCAAAAGACCCTTATGCAGCAGCAGGTAGTTGGAAGGTTAACTTGAGGTTAGGGATGGCGGAAAACTTTGATCCCGTTCTGGGTGGGCAGCAATTGGCCGGCTCCGATCCAGTCATGGGAGGCTTGGTAGCCGTTGAGCAAGCCCTAGACAGTCCGGATCCCAAGGTGAGAATCCAAGCAATCAAGGGTGCTCTGAAGTACGGATCCAGAGGGGCCGAGCTTGTTATCCACGCCCTGCAAAATGATCCCAACTGGGAGGTGCAGTTTGCGGCTTGGGAGACGCTGCTGGAAGCGGAGGATCCGCAGCACGTGCAGGTGGCAAAGGCCCATCGCCTTCCCCTCCGACAGGTTGGAGATGTCCGAGCAAGGTATAAAGCGGGAGAGCGGGATTTCCGCTGGGCTGACCTGAGCGGGGCCGACCTGTGGCGGGCCAACCTGAGCCAGGCCGACTTGAGGGGAGCCAACTTGAGCAGGGCCGGCCTAAGCGGGGCCAACCTGAGCGAGGCCAACCTGTGGCTGGCCGACCTGAGCGGGGCCAACCTGAGCGGGGCCAACCTGAGCCAGGCCAACCTGAGGGGAGCAAAGCTGGGTGGCACGAACCTAAGGGGGGCAAACCTATGGGGCGCAAAACTAAGTCCCGGCTGGGATCAATTCGCTGACTTGAGAAGGGCGATCCTCCCCGACGGAACCATCCATCCCTAGCCGGATCCCTTTGCTAGACTACCTACAGCTAGCAGCTAGATCCATGAGTTCCTTAGATCTCGCCTTTGCCAGCAATCACCAAGACATTCTCACGCTGCTGGACTTGGTGGTTCGCGCTCGCTACCCTTTGATCTACCTGGTTACTCCCGAAGAAGCCCCAGCAGAGGAGCTGCTACAAGTTCTGGCCGATTCTCTCAAACCCAAGCGCAAACTCCTAATCTGGGATATCGTCTCTGGCTGGTCAGACAACGGCCAAAACAAAGGTCAATTGATGCCTGCTCTGGGCCGCATCGGCGCTATCAAAGAGGACGAGGCGGTTATTTGTGTTCTCAAGGATCTAAACCCTACCCTGAGAAATCCAGAACGCTCAGATAACTATCCCGTTATCCGCTACCTAAAAACCTTGGCCAGAGAGGGCCGCCACAGCCGCAAGTCCATCATCCTCCTGGGCCAAGAAGCCGTTGTCCCTGCCGAGCTGCGCGAGGAAATTGTAGTCTATGATTTTCCCCTGCCCAGCATCGACGAAATTGAGCGGATCGTTACCCGCGCGATCCCTGCCCGTCAACTGGAGCTAAGCGGCCCAGCGCGGGAACAACTGGTTCGAGCCTGTCAAGGGCTGACCCGGCAGCGCATTGAGCGGATCCTGGCCCGCGCCCTAGCCGCCAAAGGCAAGGTCAGCGAGGGCGATATTGACCTGGTTCTGGAAGAGAAAAAGCAATACATCCGCCAGACGGAAATCCTGGAGTTTTACAACCCCTCCGAGACCCTGCAAAATGTCGGCGGCCTGGAAAACCTCAAAGCCTGGATTCGCCAGCGCCGCAACAGCTTTAGTGCCCAGGCCCGCGACTATGGCTTGCCCAGCCCCAAGGGCATTTTGCTGGCCGGGATTCAGGGTACCGGCAAGTCCCTCTGTGCCAAAACCATAGCCCGCGAGTGGCGCATGCCCTTGCTCCGGCTGGATGTGGGGCGACTCTTCGGCGGGATCGTCGGCGAAAGTGAAAGCCGCGTGCGCCAGATGATCCAAATTGCCGAAGCTATGGCCCCCTGTGTTTTGTGGATTGATGAGTTGGATAAGGCCTTTGGCGGCGTCAACAGCGAGTTTTCAGGAGATTCGGGCACCAGCAAGCGGGTCTTCGGCAGCCTAATTACCTGGATGCAGGAAAAAACCAAACCCGTTTTTATTGTTGCCACCGCCAATAATGTCCGCATCTTGCCGGCTGAGTTGCTGCGCAAAGGCCGGTTTGATGAGATTTTCTTTGTCAATTTGCCCAACCAGCGGGAGCGGGAGGAGATCTTCCAAGTCCACATCCAGCGGCTGCGGCCCAACCGCTTGCGGGATTTCTCCTACCCTGAGCTGGCCATGGCCAGCGAAGATTTCAGCGGGGCAGAAATTGAACAGACCATCTACGATGCCATGCACATGGCCTTCAACCAGGATCCACCCCGCGAGTTTACCCAGGAGGACATCCTTAGCGCCATTCGCCAAACTGTTCCTCTGGCCGCCATCGCCCGCGACCAGATTCAGGACTTAAAGGCATGGGCTGCCGAGTCCGGGGCGCGCACAGCCTCCCAAGACCAACAGCTTGTGCAGGAGCTGCGAACGCTGGTGCAAAAAAGAGGGCTGGGCCCCATCGAAGTCGACAGCCCCTCTTCGTTTTCCCCCTCCTAACTTCTCAGTCCCGGTCTTCTGGCGGGATGTAGCAGCCCTACCAAAACCATTAGCTCCCCAGGGATCCAACAGACAGCGGCTGCTTTGGGCTACGGGATCCCTGATTTTGGTGGTCCATTTGGGGGCTGGAAGCTTACCGAGCTGAAGTAATTGCCAAAACTGACCGGGCCTATGGCTTATGCAGCAGCAGGTAGTTGGAAGGTTAACTTGAGGTTAGGGATGGCGGAAAACTTTGATCCTGTTCTGGGCGGGCAGCAATTGGCCGGCTCCGATCCGGTCATGGGAGGCTTGGTAGCCGTTGAGCAAGCCCTAGACAGTCCGGATCCCAAGGTGAGAATCCAAGCAATCAAGGGTGCTCTGAAGTACGGATCCAGAGGGGCCGAGCTTGTTATCCACGCCCTGCAAAATGATCCCAACTGGGAGGTGCAGTTTGCGGCTTGGGAGACGCTGCTGGAAGCGGAGGATCCGCAGCACGTGCAGGTGGCAAAGTCCCATCGCCTTCCCCTCCGACAGCTTGGAGATGTCCAAGCAAGGTATGAAGCGGGAGAGCGAGATTTCCGCTGGGCCAAGCTAAGCAGGGCTGACCTGAGCTTGGCCAAGCTGAGTGGGGCCAACCTAAGTGGAGCCAACCTGAGCGGGGCGGACCTGAGCGGGGCCAACCTGAGCGGGGCCGACCTGAGCAGGGCCAACCTGTGGCGAGCCAACCTGAGCGAGGCCAACCTGAGCAGGGCTGACCTGAGTGGAGCCAACCTGAGCGGGGCCGACCTGAGCAGGGCTGACCTGAGGGGAGTGAATCTTCAGGGATCCAACTTGTTCTGGGCCAGGTTGAGGGGATCCCTGCTCTCTGCCGAGACGCAGATGGATCCCAAGTGGCGGCTGGTCTGGGAAATTGTCAACGGTCAGGCGAATGTCAAGAACCTGAGCGGGGCCGACCTGAGTGGAGCCAACCTGAGCGGGGCCAACCTGAGCGGGGCCGACCTGAGCAGGGCCAACCTGTGGCGAGCCAACCTGAGCGAGGCCAAGCTGTGGCAAGCCAACCTGAGCTGGGCCAACCTGAGCAGGGCCAACCTGGGCAGGGCCAACCTGAGCAGGGCCAACCTGGGCAGGGCCAACCTGAGCGAGGCTGACCTGAGCGAGGCTGACCTGAGCGAGGCTGACCTGAGCGAGGCTGACCTGAGCGAGGCTGACCTAAGCGAGGCTGACCTAAGCTGGGCCGACCTGAGTGAGGCCAAGCTGTGGCAAGCCAACCTGAGCTGGGCCAACCTGAGCGGGGCCGAGCTAAGGGGAGCAAACCTGGACGGCACGGATCTGAGAGGAGCAAACCTGAGGGACGCAAAACTGAGTTTTGGGTGGGGATGGTTCAAAGACCTAACAGGCACCATCCTTCCTGATGGGCAAGTTCACTCCTAACTTTTCTCTCAGCGCCAAGTACTGGCTAAACCAGGGAGGCAAGCGGTGGCGGAAAACTTTGATCCCGTTCTGGGTGGGCAGCAATTGGCCGGCTCCGATCCGGTCATGGGAGGCTTGGTGGCTATTGAGCAAGACCTAGCCAGTCCCGATCTGGAAGTGCGAATCCGAGCGATTGAGGAAGCGCTCCAATATGGCGAAAAAGGGGTTCAACTTGTTATCCAAACCGTCATGCAAAAAGGTTTGGCTTGGAAAGTTCAATTTGCAGCCTGGAAAACACTGCTGGAGTCAGCGGATCCGGAGCTTGTGCAGGTAGCAAAAGCGCATCCGCTTCCTCTCCGTAAAGTCGAAGATATCCAAGCCAGATACAGAGCCGGAGAGCGAGACTTCCGCTGGGCTGACCTGAGGGGAGCCAGTCTAGATAGGCCTGACTTAAGTGGGGCAGACTTGAGGGGAGCCGACCTAGGGAAAGGAGAGAGGGGGGGAGCAGCCTATCTGTACCAGGCTGACCTGAGCCGAGCTGATCTGAGCTGGGCTAACCTGAGCGAGGTATACCTAGAGGGGGCCAACCTAAGCCGGGCAAACTTGAAAGCAGCACGCCTGAGCAGGGCCAAGCTAAGCCGCGCAAACCTGAGTGCAGCATACCTAGGCGAGGCCGACTTAGAGGGGGCCGATTTGCGCTCCGCAAACCTAAGCCGAGCCTACTTAAGGGGAGCGAACCTGGACAACGCCAACTTAACCGAAGCCGATCTGAGTGAAGCTAACCTGGAGGGGGTCAACCTCAGGCAAGCCAACTTGACGGGGGTTAACCTGAGCCGGATACGTCAGGCATGTCTGAGAGGATCCAACCTGAGCGGAGCTAACCTAAACGAAACATATCTGCGAGGGGTCGATCTAAGCGAGGCCAGCTTGGCCCAGACCTATCTGAGAGGATTAGACCTCAGTGGGGCCAACCTCAGCGGAGCCAACCTGAGGGGGGCCAATTTGAAGCAGGCTAACTTGAGAGCAGCCAACCTCAACGGAGCCAACTTGAGCGGGGCTGACCTGAGCCAGGCTGATCTCAGCGGAGCCAACTTGAGCGGGGCCGACTTGAGCCGGGTCAGTCTAGAGGGATCCCTAGTCTCTGCCGAGACGCAGATGGATCCCAAGTGGCGGCTGGTCTGGGAGATTGTTAACGGCCAGGCTGATGTGAAAAACCTCAGCGGGGCTGACTTAAGGGCAGCAGACCTGAGGGGGGCAAACCTGGAAGGAGCCGACCTGAGCGGGGCAGACCTGCGGGAGGCAGACTTGCTGAACGTTTCTCTCAAAGGAGCAAACCTAACGGGCGCAAAACTAAGTCCCGGCTGGGATCGATTTGTCGACTTGAGGGGGGCCATCCTCCCTGACGGAACTATCCATCCCTAGGCGGATCCCTTTGCTAGACTACCCACAGCGTCGCCCCTTGGGTTTTGTGGATTGCTTTGGCGGCGTCAACAGCAAGTTTTTAGGGGATGCGGGCACCGGCAAGCGGGTCTTCGGCAGCGCCTCCATCCAACGGCCTCCCAAGACCAACAACTTGTGCAGGACTCCTAAGTTCTCCGGCTAGGGCAGCTCTACCGAGGTAGGCTTAGAAGCATAAGTTAGGCCCCAGCCCAACTTCTCGCGCATGACGCGGAAGAACTCCGGTCGGCGGAGGCGAATCAAATCTGTCCAGTAGGGGGCGCGGACAACGCGGATTTGGTCTTCTGCCAGGATGTAGCAGCCGGCATTGCCGTCGGCTACCAAAACCAGCGGTTGGGGGCTGGCGGGGCTGATCCACACCTCTTCCGAATCGGGAAAAACCAGAGCCCGTGAGGCCATTGAGTGGGGACAGATAGGGATCAACTGCAACACCGGCAGACTGGGAGTGATGACAGGCCCTCCCGCCGAAAGGGCATAGGCCGTCGAGCCAGTGGGGGTGGCTAAAATGATGCCGTCGGCAGCTACATCCAAAGGTGAGTGCTCCCCAATGGTTACTTCAAAGTGGCACATGCTGGTCAAGGGCTCGCGGTGCAGCACCATTTCATTGAGGCTGAGCACCTCCCAGCGCAACTCATGGCCGCGGTAGGCCTGCACCAGCAGCATGCTGCGGCGATCTAGGATGTACTCGCCGGCAATGGCTGCCTTGGCTGCCTCTTCTAGGTGGCTGAGGTAGGTCTCCGTCAGAAAGCCCAAGTGGCCAGTGTTCACGGCCAGCAAAGGGATCCCTTTGGGGGCCAGTTGCCGGGCTGCTGCCAAAACAGTGCCATCTCCCCCCAGCACCACGGCAAACTTCATGCTTTCGTCAAAGCCGGCGGGGGCCAAGCTGTCCACCTTCGTCAGGCAGACGGGACTACTGGGCTTGGCGTAGCCGAGAATGCCGCCCCAGTTGGGGGCAACACAGACCTCCCAGCCCTGTTCTTGAAACCAGCGGGCCAAGGTTTCGCTGCTGCGCTTGGCGGCGGGCTTGGCGTCGTTGTAGAGGATCCCAACTTTGGGCTTGCTCATGGGGCAGTGGTGAGGCAGAGGGTGCCAAAACTTTATCAGTTCTGGAATAGCTGCAGCAAAAAGTAGCTAGCCCCAGGGTTCTACCCAGATCCCTTGCCTTAGAATCGGGCTGAAAGGGCTCCCCAGATTAGGTCTGTGTTTGCGTTGGTCTGGACAGGCTGAGGGGAGTGGAGATGCATTGCCAACCCCGTTCTCACCCCATGCAAGCCTGTACCCTGATTGCCCGCGCCAAGATCAATCTTTACCTGGAAATCCTCGGATCCCGCCCCGATGGCTATTCCGAGGTGGCTATGATCCTGCAGAGCATTGCTTTGGCGGATCGCGTGCGTCTCCAGCGCCGTGCCCACGGCATCCACCTAATCTGCAGCCACCCGGAGGTGCCGGCAGATGGCCGTAACCTAGCCTACCAAGCGGCTGAGCTGCTGCAAAAGGAATGTCAGGCCGATCTGGGAGTGGAGATCCAGCTGGAAAAACAGATCCCAGTAGCAGCGGGCTTGGCGGGCGGCTCAGCGGATGCGGCGGCAGTTTTGGTGGGACTCAACCAGCTCTGGGGCTTGGGCCTAACGGTAGGAGAACTCCAGCAGTTGGCGGCGCGTCTGGGATCCGATATTCCCTTCTGCGTACAGGGAGGGACGCAGCTAGCCACGGGGCGGGGAGAAGTTTTACAGCCCCTGGCCGACTGGGAAGGGATCCCCCTGCTCTTGGCCAAGCCCCGGCATCTAGGGGTTTCCACCGCCTGGGCCTATCAGGCCTTTCGCACTCGCACTGCCGCTTCCTTACCTTCTGTCGCGTCCTCCTTGCCGAGCTTGCCCCAGGTGCTGGCTGCTCTGGAGCAGCGGGATCTGCTGGCCTTGGCCCGCAGTTTGCGCAACGATCTGGAACAGCCGGTTTTGGCGGAGTACGCCATTGTGGGAAAATTGCGCCAGGCCTTGCTTGAGGCAGGGGCATGGGGGGCCTTGATGTCGGGCTCGGGGCCGACGGTGCTTGGGATCATGCCCAGCCTGGAATTGGCCGCCCAAGCCCGCGACAGCCTGCGTCGCCACTTTCCGGAGGTGGATTTCTGGGTAACCCAATCTGCTCCCACCGGCATTTTGCTCGAGCCGGATCCCCAGCCGCTTGACCCCCCTAGAGGTGCCAGCTAGCTTGGCTGGGAAAAGGGCCCTGGCCGCCCCTGCCTTGGCAAACCTTAGAATTAAGAGAAATTAAGAAAGATCGGCTTGGCCGCGGGCTAGAGAGGAAGATGAGCGAAAGAACGCTTTTTGACAAGGTCTGGGACGCCCATACGGTGCGGGTTTTGCCCTCGGGGCAGACGCAGTTGTTTATCGGCCTGCACCTCATCCACGAGGTGACCAGTCCCCAGGCTTTTGCCATGCTGCGGGAGCGCCATCTGCCGGTTCTCTTTCCAGAGCGCACCGTGGCTACAGTGGATCACATCATTCCCACGGACAACCGGACGCGGCCCTTTGCGGATCCCTTGGCAGAGGAGATGATCCAGGAGCTGGAGCGCAACTGTCGCCAATACGGCATCCGCTTTTACAACAGCGGCTCCGGTCGGCAGGGGATCGTGCATGTAATTGCGCCGGAACAAGGGCTGACGCAGCCGGGGATGACCATTGCCTGCGGCGATAGCCATACTTCTACCCACGGCGCCTTTGGGGCGATTGCCTTTGGTATTGGCACCAGCCAGGTGCGGGACGTGCTGGCCACCCAAACCTTGGCCCTGTCTAAGCTCAAGGTGCGCCGTATCGAGGTCCAGGGCAGCCTGGGGCCAGGAGTTTACGCCAAGGATGTTATCCTGCACATCATCCGCAAGCTGGGGGTCAAAGGCGGGGTGGGCTACGCCTACGAGTACGGCGGCAGCACCATCGAGGCAATGAGCATGGAGGAGCGCATGACCCTCTGCAACATGTCCATCGAAGGGGGAGCCCGCTGCGGCTACGTTAATCCCGATGCGGTAACTTTTGAGTACCTAAAGGGACGGGAGTTTGCTCCTCAGGGATCCGACTGGGAGGAGGCAGTGGCCTGGTGGAAAAGCTTAGCCAGCGACGCCGACGCTGTCTATGACGACGTGGTGGTGTTTCAGGCCTCTGAGATTGCCCCCACGGTAACTTGGGGGATTACCCCCGGCCAGGGTATTGGGGTGGACGAGCGGATCCCTGCTCCCGAGGAGCTGCCAGAAAGCGAGCGGGAGCTGGCTAGGGAAGCCTATGCCTACATGGGTTTGCGGCCTGGGGATCCCATTGTGGGCACGCCAGTGGATGTCTGCTTCATTGGCAGTTGCACCAATGGCCGCTTGAGTGACTTGCGGGAGGCGGCCAAGATTGCCAAAGGACGGCGGGTAGCACCTGGAGTGAAGGCGTTTGTCGTGCCTGGCTCGGAGCGGGTCAAGCAGGAGGCAGAACGCGAGGGCCTGCGCGAGATCTTTGAGGTGGCAGGGTTTGAGTGGCGGGATCCCGGCTGCTCCATGTGCTTGGCCATGAACCCAGACCGCCTGGTAGGCCGGCAAATAAGCGCTTCTTCTTCCAACCGCAACTTCAAGGGCCGTCAGGGATCCCCCACGGGACGCACCCTGCTGATGAGTCCGGCCATGGTGGCGGCAGCGGCAGTAAGCGGCAAAGTGGTGGACGTGCGGGAACTGCTCTAGCCAACCCTCCCCTAGCAGGGTGAGCCCGTGCCACCAAGCTTGCTTTCTGGGAAGGGCTAGGACTGCAGCAGCGGGTAGAAGTGCCCTACCGGCCCTTGTCCTGCGCCGATGGCCAGAGGATGCCGCAGGGCGTCGGTAACATAGGCCTTGGCCGCCAGTGTTGCCGTCAGGGGATCCTTTCCCCAAGCCAGTTGCGCCGCAATGGCTGCCGAGAGGGTGCAGCCGGTGCCGTGGGTGTGACGGGTGGGGATGCGCTCGCTTTTGAGGACCTCCAGCCGCTCGCCGTCAAACCACACATCCACCCCCTGCAGTTCCCCTGGCATACCTCCCCCCTTGACGAGTACAGCCTTACAGCCCAGGGCGTGGATGCGGCGGGCCGCTTCCTCCATATCCGCCAGCAACTGCAGCTCCATCCCTGCCAAAATCTGAGCCTCGTAGCGGTTGGGGGTAACGACCTGAGCCAGAGGGATCAGCCGCTCGCGGATGGCCTGGATGGCATCCTCCGCCAGCAGCTTGGCCCCCGTGCGGGAGACCATCACCGGATCCACTACCAGCGGCTGCAGCGCCCAGCGTTCCACCTGGCGGGCCACCTCCCGCACAATCTCGGCATTGAGCAACATGCCGGTTTTGATCCCTTGCACCCCAATGTCTTCCACTACCGCCTCAATCTGGGCAGCCACCGCCTCCGGGGGTAGGGGATCCACTCGCTTAACCCCCAGGGTATTCTGGGCAGTTACGCAGGTAAGGGCGGAAGTGCCGTGAACGCGCTGGAAGGCAAAGGTGCGCAGATCCGCTTGAATGCCTGCTCCGCCGCCGCTATCGGAGCCGGCGATGGTGAGGGCCACAGGGGGACGCTGCTCGGCCAAAGTTGGAGCTGGGGCCGCTTCAGGTTTGGAGACAGACATGGCAACTGCCGGGGGTACCGCTAGCCATTTCTATAGCCTAAACCCAACTCGCCTCGTCCGTGGTAGCCACCACCTCCACCCAAACCCTCTCCCCCTCCACCGCCGTCAGACTCCAGCGCAGGAGGCGGGCTGGCTGCCCCAGCTCTTGGGCCACTTGTTGGAGAAGGGATCCCTCCAGTTGAGACGCAGAAAGCGGCAAACTTAGGGGCAAAGCTAGACGCAGAAAATGGAGCTTCACAGCTTGGAGATACTCGATGCTAGACCAGGGCTAGGAGCCAAACTGCAAGCGGTAAACCTCCTCCTCTTGATCCGTTTCCACCTCCAAGTCGGAGGTAGGGTAGGCTACGCACAGCAGAACAAAGCCCTGAGCCTTGAGTTCCGGCCCGATCCCCATTGCGTCAGCCTGGGCTACGGATCCCGACTTTAGCCGCCCCGCACAGGTGGTGCAGACTCCCGCCTGGCAAGAGGAAGGTAGCTCCAGGCCGTGCTCGAGAGCTGCCTGTAAAACCGTCTGATCCGCCGCGGCAGGAAACTGGTAGGTCTGGCCCCGATGATGGACAGTGATCTGGTAAACCATAGCGAACCTCAAGAACCCACCTGTGAAGGGGTGTGAACCACCGTCAGCGTCTGCGGCTGGCGCATTTTCTTTATCCGAGCCTCGATCTTCTCAGCCCCCTCCGCCTTTAGGTCGGCGATGTAGTGGCTTTTGTGCGCTTCCGCTTCTTTCTCGCTGGCGAAGGGGCCGTAGTAGTAGGTGCAGTCGTCGGTGGTGATCTCAACCCAGACCGTTAAGCCACGCAGCTTATCCAACAGCCAGACCAAAGGGTTGCCCACGGGATCCATCCCCCCTATTAAGCGCAAAGGATGACTCAGGATCTTTTGCAATCACCTAGATTCTACTGCCTTCGTTGAGGATTTGTTGAGAAATGTTTCGACCTCGGTGCGTTTGAGCTGGTGGGGGGAGCGCTGCCGGTGGATCTCATAAAGGGCGATGCCTGCTGCCACCGAGGCATTTAAGCTCTCGGTGCGGCCTGGCAAGGGAATCGACAGCAGTTGGTCGCAGTGGCGCTGGGTGAGTAGGCTGATGCCTTCCCCTTCGGATCCAATTACCAAGGCAACGGGTCGGCGAAAGTCGGCGCTATAGACAGGGACAGCCCCCTGGCTGGTGGTGCCATAGACCCAAAACCCCTGTTCTTTAAGATATTCCAGGGCGCGGTTTAAGTTCACCACCCGCGCCACCGGCAGGGTAGAGAGGGCCCCCGCTGCCACCTTCATCACTGTCGCCGTGACGCCTGCCGCCCGCCGCTGTGGGATCACCATCCCCTGCATGCCAAACGCCTCCACGCTGCGGGCAATGGCCCCCAGGTTGTGGGGATCCTGGATCCCGTCTAGCACCACCAGCACCGGATGGGGGCCGGACTGCCGGCTCTGTTCCACCAGCTCTTCCAGATCCACGTAGCGGTAAGGGGTGGCCTGGGCGGCGATCCCCTGATGGTTGGCTCCGGCGGTGAGAAGGTTTAGCCGCTGGGGAGACACCTCATCGATGACGGTACCCCGTGCTTTGGCTTCTTCCAACAAAGACAAAAATTGCGGGCTGTAGCGCAACCGCGGCAGTACCCACACTCGGTTAAGGGTGGCCTGGCTTCTCAGCGCGGCCAACACGGTTTGGCGACCGTAGATGATCTCTTGTTCAGGTTCGGCTTCGGGATCCCAGTTAACCTGAAGCGCCTCTTCCTCTGGACTAGCAACAGGAAGGCTGGGATCCGACTGGGGGCGTTCCTGCTCAGCCTTGCGACGAAGCGGCTTTACGGGCGGCTCTTGCGCCGCCGGCTTGGGATGGGGAAGAAGGCTGCCATCGCGGCGTTTAGGCCGCTCGCGCTTGCCAACGGGCTGCCCCGCCCCTCGCCGCTGCAGCTTGTCCCGGCGAGACAGCCGTACAGGAGGTTTGCGCTGGGAAGGCTTGGGCATGGGCGGAGAAGGGTGCAGAGTAAAAGCTGATCCTAACCTTCCCCCTCGCCTATCGTCTCGGCCAAAACATCGGTGAGAGCGAGAATGTGGCGTAGCCGCTCGGGATCGGTGAGGTAGAGGTAGCCCAAGATGGTTTCCAGGCCGCTGGCATTTTGGTAGTCGGCCAAGGGCAAGTGCCGGGGTGGACGACCGCAGCCGTTGCGGCCCCAGCGGACGATCTCCCGCTCTTCAGAGCTGAGATAGGGCAAAAGCGCCAACAGCAATCTGGCCTGAGCAGATCCGCGTACCCGCCTCACCACCTGCCGATGGTAAAGCTCTGGCCGGGTGGGAGGAAACAACTGCTGCCGTCGCACGTGCAGTTCGTAAATAGCATCCCCTAGGTAGGCCAGGGCTGCAGGTGACAGGCGACGGATCTCAGCCAAAGAGAAACTTGCAGAGGTGGGATCGGACAGTAGATCGCTCACGACAGCTTACAACAACTATTTGGAGCACTGCCTAGAACCGCTGCCGTCGGTTCATAGCAAATTCGAGACTCCACTGGCTGGTTCAGTCTATGCTAGGGCAAGCTTCCTGCCTTTTGCCAGTCTTCCTGCTGCCCGGAAGAGGCCCTCAAAGACGTCGTAGATGAGGGGATGGACTAGAGAGGAAACCGCTTAGCCGAAATTGGGGAATAACAGATCTCCATTGAGCAAAAGCAGATAGGCGACAATTGCCCCGCCCATGCCCCCTATCAAAAAGCCGGCGGCCAGCTCGCTCCAGGATTGGGATCCCTGCACTGGCCCGTTGTTGCGCTGCGGGGAGACGGTGCCGTAGAGAGAGAGAGCTGCCGTCATGATCAAGATCAGGCCACAGGCTCCCAGGAAACCGCTCAGCAGGCCGATGGGCTCGCCGCGCAGCGGCCCCAGCTTGGCAAAAGGTCCCACTAACCAATAGCCGTGGGCCATGCCAATTTCCAAACCCCGCCAAACAGGGCTTACTCTCGGCCGGTTAATGGGCAGCCAATCTAGGAAAAGGCGGACGGCAGGAGCATGGTTGATTGGCGTCCAGAAATCGCCAATCTGCGGATCCCCTTCCGGAACGGCGATATATCCCCTATTGGGGGAAACGGTATCGGCAGTGGGTTCAACCATGTCGGCAACTCTGGTTCCAGTGCAAAAAGGGTTAGAAAAATCTCAAATTCCAAAAAGTCTAGTTTAAAAGACCAGGGATCCCTGTGGGTGTTGTTGCCGACGCTAGGGATCCCTGGCTTGGGGGTTCAGAACGTCAAAATGTCGGGGAAGAAGCGGTTGATCTCAATGAACAGGGCAAAAACGAAGCTGGAAAACAAGATAAAGGCCACCGGAGCCGTGGTAAGAAACTTGGTGAAATCAGCCATACATACCTCTCAAGTCGGATAGGTCAAGCTAAGCCAAAAGCAGAGGAGAAGCTCCTTCTTCAGCGAGGAGAGATGGGCACGGCCTCTTCCGGCTCCTGAATTTCGCCGCTGGCAATTTCCTTGAAAGCAGCGGCAGGCCAGGCTAAAGCCGTGAGGAAACAGCGCAGTGCCAGGGGGACGTCGATGATGCTTTCTTTCATCTCCGGCTCGTCGCTATTCCGGACAGCAATCAGGTAGGAGCGCCCAGCCCAGCCCAGCCAGCCAGCGATGTAGAGGAAAAGCAGGCCAGGGATGAGAAACTCGCCCGCATGGCTCCAGCGGCCATCGGTAACCAGGTGGGGCAAGCCTTCCTCGCCACAGAGCAGCTTGCTGTAGCGTTCAAAGCGCTTCGTGGTTTGGGCCAACTTTTGCTGGTAAAGGGGAGCTAGGGAAGGGCTGGCGTTGAGGATCTTCTCTTCGAGGCTGCTCAGGCGTTCGTTCATGAGGGCCTGAAAAGCGGGAACTTCGCTGCAAGGCTTCAGACCGATCAAGGGCTCTGCCTGCACAGCCTGGGCGAGGCCAAGCGCCAGGCAAAGGGCCAACAGGAGACTCAAAAGGGTTCGCATAGCAGGATGTGTCCTTGAGCTAGGGGTCTAGGTCTGTCTAAATGTGCAGGAATGCTAAGTGCAGAAACGGGCACTAAACGGTTAGTATCATACTCCCGAGCGCCTCACCTCGATGGATCCTGAGTTTTAGCTCACACAATTCTTAAGGATCCTGAAGCGTTCCCAACCCTTTTCCCCCACTTGCTCTCCCATGGCCCGCGTCCTCGCTATCGAAACCAGTTGCGACGAAACGGCTGTGGCGGTGGTGGAGGCGGAGCCGAGCTGGCCAGCCTTTGCCCCGCGGCAGCTTAGCTCTGTGGTGGCTAGCCAGATTGACCTTCATGCGGCCTATGGGGGCGTGGTGCCGGAGGTGGCCTCCCGCCGCCACGTGGAAACTCTGCCCTTTGTGCTGGAATCGGCCCTGCAGCAGGCCGGGCTGGGCGTGGCCGAGGTGGATGCCGTTGCCGTCACCTGTGCGCCGGGTCTGGTGGGATCCCTGCTGGTGGGGCTGATGGCGGCCAAGACCTTAGCCTTGCTCTACAACAAACCTTGGATCGGGGTGCACCATCTGGAGGGCCACCTGTTCAGCGGCTTTTTGGCCACCGCCGATTTGCGCCCTCCCTGCCTCTGCCTTTTGGTTTCAGGGGGCCACACCAGCTTGATCTGGATGAAGGACTATGGGGAGTACCAGACGATGGGCCGCACCCGTGACGATGCTGCCGGCGAAGCCTTTGACAAGGTGGCGCGGCTGTTGGGGCTGGGCTACCCCGGCGGGCCCCAGATCGACCGCTGGGCGCAACAAGGGGATCCCAACCGCTTCCCCCTGCCCGCGGGCAAGCTGGATCACCCCTACGACACCAGCTTCAGCGGCTTGAAGACGGCGGTGCTGCGCCTGGTGCAACAGTTGCAGCAGGAAGGCCGGGAACTGCCCGTGGCCGATATTGCTGCCAGCTTCCAGGCCTGCCTCACCCGCGGGCTGACCGAAAAAGCGGTGGCCTGTGCCGAGGCGCTGGGCCTCTCGACCCTGCTGGTTACAGGGGGGGTGGCCGCCAACCGGGAGCTGCGAGCTCGCCTGCTGGAAGCGGGCCGACCCAAGGGCCTGCGGGTGATCATCCCGCCTGTTGCCCTCTGTACCGACAACGCCGCCATGATCGGGGCAGCCGGCCTCTGCCACTGGCTGCGGGGAGAGATCTCACCCCTGGATCTGGGCGTAGCTTCGCGCCTGCCCCTGGAAGAGATCCCTGCCCTCTACGGCAAGGGGGGCAGAGATTACCGCGAGGTGCTAACGGGTTCTGCCGTTGCCCTCTGACGTTGCCGCACCTCGAGGTAGATGAGCAGGGCGTTGATGTCGGCGGGGTTGACGCCGCCAATGCGAGCGGCCTGGCCCACCGTCAGGGGTCGGACGGCCGCCAGTTTCTCCCGCGACTCTTTGGAGAGGGTGGGGATGGAGTGGTAGTCCAGATCGGGGGGCAGGGGGCGGTGGTACTGCTTGCTCACCTGCTCAATTTGGTTCTGCTGCCGCTGGATGTAGCCGCTGTATTTGACGGCAATTTCTGCTGCCTCCTGCTCAAAGGGATCCAGCTCCTCATTGCCCAAGCCCAGCTCCAGCAGGTCGGCGTAGTGGATCGGGTTGCGGCGCAGGATCTCGGCCAGCGTGGCGGATCCTTTGATCCCCTGGCCGGTCAATTGGCTGAGGTGGATCCCGGCGGGGTCGTGGGCCTTAACCCGCTGGGTTTCCAGGCGCTCGATCTCGGCGGCAATGCGGGCTTGCTTGGCCTGGAAAAGAGACCAGCGGCGGTCGTCGATGAGGCCCCATTCCCGCCCCAGGGGGGTGAGGCGTTGGTCGGCATTATCGGCGCGCAGGATAAGACGGTATTCGGAGCGGCTGGTGAGCATGCGGTAGGGCTCCCGCAGCTCTTTGGTGCAGAGGTCGTCGATGAGGGTGCCGATGTAGCTGGACTCGCGCGGCAGCGTCACCAGCGGCTTGCCCTGCACCAGGCGGGCGGCATTGATCCCGGCTATGAGCCCCTGGGCTGCCGCCTCCTCGTAGCCGGTGGTGCCGTTAATTTGGCCGGCGCAGAACAGCCCCTGCACTTTTTTGGTCATTAGGGTGGGGTAGAGCTGGGTAGCCGGCAGATAGTCGTATTCCACGGCGTAGGCAGGCCGCAGCATCACGCACCGCTCCAGGCCAGGCAAGGAGCGCAACATCTGGATCTGGATTTTCTCCGGCATCCCCGTCGAGAACCCCTGGATGTAGAGCTCCGGCAGATCCCGCCCTTCCGGCTCGATGAAAATTTGATGGCTTTCCTTGTCGGCGAAACGGACGATCTTGTCTTCGATGCTGGGGCAGTAGCGGGGCCCCTTAGCCTCCACCCAACCGCCGTAGACCGGGGTCTCGTGGAGATTTTCGCGGATGATGCGATGGGTCTCCGGCGTGGTGCGGGTGAGGTAGCAGTCCATCTGCTCCCGCGGCACCCACACCTCCGGGTCGAAGCTAAACCAGCGCACGTCGGGATCCCCTGGTTGCCGCTCCATCACGGAAAAATCGACGCTGCGGCGATCCACACGGGCAGGGGTGCCGGTTTTCAGCCGGCCCGTCTCAAAGCCCAGTTGGCGCAGGGTGTCGGTCAGGCCTTCGACGGCAAATTCCCCCGCCCTGCCGGCAGGTTGCCAGTGGCGGCCAATCCAGATGCGCCCCCCCAGAAACGTGCCCGTGGTCAGGATCACCGCCCGACAGCCGAAGACACTGCCAAAGTGGGTAACCACGCCCACCACCTCATCGTTGCGCCCCAGCACCAGGTCGGTGACGGTGCCCTCGCGAAGGGTCAGGTTGGGTTGGTTTTCCACCACCGAGCGCATCACCCGCGCGTACTCGCGTTTGTCGGTTTGCGCCCGCAAGGCCCACACCGCCGGCCCCCGCGAGCGGTTGAGGATCCGCTTCTGTAAATAGGTGCGGTCGGTAACCTTGCCCATCTCGCCGCCAAGGGCGTCGATTTCGTGCACCAGTTGCGACTTGGCCGGGCCGCCCACGGCGGGGTTACAGGGCTGCCAGGCAATCTTGTCCAGGTTCAACGTCAGCATCAAGGTATTGCAGCCCAAGCGTGCTGCCGCCAAGGCCGCTTCACAGCCGGAATGCCCCCCACCCACCACGATCACATCGTAGTGGTCGAGAAAATCCACGTTGTCTCGTCCAACTTTGAGCATCGGATTGCCCCTTGCTGGCTACCGGGATCCCCTATCCCAATTGGGTTGTTACAGCTTGTTTCTCCAGTCTAGCGATGGATAGAGGGCTATCCCCACATCTCGGCAAGAGGAAAAGGCTCCTTGGCCAGACCCCCACCAGTTTGCCGCCCCGAGGTTGCCCAAACCGGCCAGGATCCCGCTCTCCCCAGTCGAATCTAATCCAGACTATTTTAGTCGGATTTGGTTGACGGGATAGATCGGGGGTGATAAGATGGCCCCCGACGATGGGTAAACAAGATCCAGCCCTTTCTCCTGCCTGAGGCTCCCTATGACGCAAACCCTTTCCCAACGCCCGCTCGTGCCTGCCGCTGCCCCGGCGGCTCCTGCCCTGCGCAACCCCCAGGTGGGCTTCAGCCGCTTGCGCTGCCGCGAATGTGGGGCTGAGTACGAGCCGGTGGCTAAGCACGTGTGCGACCTGTGTTTTGGCCCCCTGGAAGTGGTCTACGACTACGACTGGCTCAAGGGCACCGTCAGTCGGCAGAGCATCCAGGCCGGGCCGCTGTCCATCTGGCGCTATCGGCCTTTTCTGCCGGTGGTTTCGGAGCGGCCCATCGATGTGGGCACCGGCATGACGCCTCTGGTGAAGGCGGAGCGGCTGGGCCGGCGGTTGGGGTTGAAAAACCTCTACATCAAAAATGACGCCGTCAACATGCCCACCCTCAGCTTTAAGGATCGGGTGGTGTCGGTGGCCCTAACCCGCGCCAAGGAGCTGGGCTTTACCACCGTTTCCTGCGCCAGCACGGGCAATCTGGCCAACTCCACCGCCGCCATTGCCGCCCACGCCGGCTTGGATTGTGTCATCTTCATCCCGGCGGACTTAGAAGCGGGTAAGGTGCTGGGATCCCTCATCTACAACCCCATCGTCATGGCGGTGGAGGGCAACTACGACCAGGTCAATCGCCTCTGCGCCGAGGTGGCCGATCGCTACGGCTGGGGCTTTGTCAACATCAACCTGCGCCCCTACTACGCAGAAGGCTCGAAAACCCTGGCTTACGAAGTGGTGGAGCAACTGGGGTGGCAACTGCCGGATCAGGTGGTGATCCCGCTGGCGTCCGGATCCCTGTACACCAAGATTTACAAAGGTTTCCAGGAGTTTGTGAAGGTGGGGCTGGTGGCGGAGAAGCCGGTTACCTTCCATGGCGCCCAGGCCCAGGGCTGTGCACCCATTGCCCAGGCCTTTCGCGAAGGACGGGATTTTGTTACTCCTGTTAAGCCCAATACCATCGCCAAGTCCATTGCCATCGGCAACCCTGCCGACGGCATCTACGCCCTGGAGATTGCCCGCAAGACCGGCGGCCAGATCGCGACGGCTACGGATCCTGAGATTATCGCTGGCATCAAGCTCCTGGCCGAGACTGAAGGCATCTTCACCGAGACCGCCGGCGGCACCACCATTGCCGTGCTCAAACACCTGGCCGAAGCCGGACAGCTCGATCCCGAGGCGGTTACGGTTGCCTACATTACCGGCAACGGCTTGAAGACCCAGGAGGCGGTGCAGGCGCAGGTGGGCCATCCGCTGCTGATCTCGCCCAAGCTGGAGAGCTTTGAACAGGCGCTGGAGCGGGCCCGTACGCTGGAGCGGCTGGACTGGCAGGAGGCCTCGGTTTAAAGCGAGGGGGATCCCCCTCCCAAACCCAAGTGCTCAAGAGCTCTGCACCATGCCTCTTCGCCTTTGCCCCTTCCAATCTGGCCTTTGGGCAATTGCTGCCGGGCCCTGGGGAGACGTGGTTGCAGCCGGCCAAGCGGGATCCTCCCTACCCCCTTGGCAGGGCTGCCGCTGGATCCATCCAATGGCAGCATCCGGGTCGAAGGGGCCGGCGTGAACTTACGGCGTGATTCACGGCAGCGATGGGGTGCTGCTACCCTAGTCTTCTAATGTTGGTCAATGGACAAAGCATTGGACTTATGGCGGTCAAGGTGTTAATTCCCACCACGTTGCGGGCGCTCACCCGGGATCAGGAGGTGGTCAGTTGCGAGGGATCCACCATTCGGGAGCTGCTGGAGGCCTTGGAGCAAAGCTATCCAGGCATCAAGGCGCGGCTGTGCGATGAAAAGGGGGAATTGCGCCGCTTTGTTAATCTCTATGTCAATAGCGAAGATATTCGCTTCCTTCAGGGATCCGACACGCCTCTTCAGGATGGGGATGAGGTGAGCATCGTCCCTGCTGTTGCCGGCGGCTGAGGGCTGCCGAGCCTGCTGTGGATCCCAGGGACTGGTTAAGCCAGCCGGCGCCGCTGGTGGCGCCTGCTTTGCTGGGCATGGTGCTGGTGCGGCAATTTGCCGATGGGCTGCAGGTGCGGGCCCAGATCGTGGAGACAGAAGCCTACACCGCCGGGGATCCGGCCTGCCACGCCTATCGCCGCAAGACTCGCCGCAACCAGGTGATGTTTGGGCCGCCGGGCCATCTCTACATCTATCGCATCTACGGCCTCTACCACTGTCTGAACATCGTCACCGAGGCGGAAGGGATCCCGTCAGCAGTGCTGATCCGGGCAGCCCAGTTGGATTGCCTGCCGGAGTGGATCCCGGCTAACAAACGACAGAAACCGGCGCGGGTGGCGGCGGGGCCGGGCCTGCTCTGCCAGGCGCTGCGCATCGATGGATCCCACAACGGCTGGCGGCTGGATCCGGTGCCAGCCGGTCAGGAAGGCATTTGGCTAGAGGGATCCCCCTCTGGGCCAGCCCAATGGACCATTGTCCAGACCACCCGCATCGGTATTACCCGCGGCGTGGAGCTCCCCTGGCGCTGGTACATTAAGGGGCATCCGGCGGTGTCGCGCTACTAGTGGGGGCAAGCAGAGCATGGGGGTTGCAAAAGGCCGGAGCGGTTGGCAAGGTCTGCTTAGGCTGGCTGGCGTGACTGTACTGCTTCTGCCGGCGTTGGCCCAGCCGGCTCCCACTTCCCCAGGACTCCTGACAATGCAAGTCCAGGCCCATGTTACCTATCGCACCGGATTGCAGCGCTGGCAGGCCCCCCAAGGCTTTCAGGACTGGCTAGCCCGCGGGATCCGGCTGAATGCCCAAGGGCAATTGGTTCTGGATCCAGAGGGCTGGCGCCAAGCAGTCAGCCTTGAAGGGCCTGAGTCGGCGTTTCAGGGCCGGCCTTTTTATCCCCCCGGCCGCTATTGGGTGGGAGAAGCCGTCAGCCCGGAGGTTCCCGCCGGCTTTCCTCTGGTGGAAGCGATCGTCTCCTGGAATGCCACCACGCCCCCCGGCACCTGGCTGGAAGTGGGGATCCGGGCCAAGCTTGCGGGGCGCTGGACGAAGTGGTACCACGCCGGGGTGTGGGCCGCCGATCCGGCCACCTTGGCCAGCCACTCCGTGGGCGGGCAGGCCGACGAGGACGGCAACCTCAACACGGATTTGTTGGTGCTCAAGGATACCCAAAGGGGGGCAGAGGCTTTTCAGGTCAGGGTGCGCCTGTTCACGCAAGAGCCAGGCCGTTCCCCCCTTGTGGATCAGGTGGCGGTTGCCTTTTCCAACCAGCCGGTCCAGCCCAGCCACCTCCCCCCTGGGGATCCCAGCCGCTGGGGCCAGGTCTTGGATCTGCCCTTGTGTTCCCAGATGGTCTACGCCGACGGGGGAGCAGCTTGGTGCAGCCCCACCGCTTTGGCCATGGTGATGGCCTACTGGCAGCGGGATCCCCGCCCCTGTGAGCCGTTGGTGCGCGCCGCGGTGGCCGGGGTATACGACCGGGTTTACCAGGGCCACGGCAACTGGGCCTTCAATGTGGCTTATGCCGCCGAGCGAGGGTTGGCCGGCCTGGTGGCGCGGCTGCAGAGCCTGGCCCAAGCAGAAGCCTGGATTGCGGCGGGAGTGCCGGTAATCCTCAGCTATGCCTGGGGTGAGGGCGAGCTGGAGGGGGCGCCGCTCCCCCGCAGCAACGGCCATCTGGCAGTCCTGGTGGGGTTCGATAGCCAAGGGGATCCCATCCTCCACGACCCGGCGGCCCCGACCCACGCAGAAGTTCGCCGCACCTACCGCCGCGACCAGCTGGAGTCTTTGTGGTTGGCACACTCCGGGGGTACTGTCTATTTGATTTATCCGCGGGACTGGCCGATCCCAGAGCTATAAGTCTAACGACCGTCGCTCACCCTGCCAGACGCTTCTGCTCGAAGAGGGTGGGATCTCGATCTGGACACTTGAGCAGACAAACGCAGACACAACTTGGCAAGCACCCAACTGCCATCTGGCTTTTCGGCGGGGATTTGAGTAAGGATGTAAAGAGTGAGGAGTGTAACTCACCTGTGGGTGAGGGCAGTTGGTTATGAATAGAAATGCAGTTCAGGGCCTGAGGCATTGGCTGGGCTGGCTCCTGCAGCAGGGAAGGTGTTGGGCAGTTTTCGCCGGCTCGTACGCTGAGGAAGACAGGCATGGAGGTTTGGGTTCCCGCCATTTCCCAGTTTGGGGGAGAGGATAAGCTGCATCATGCCACGACGGGTTTCCCCTGCACCGCTATCCTTGCCGGCGCTGAGTGCCCTGGTGCTGGCCCTTTCGGCCTGCGGCGAGCTTTCTTCTTCTAATTTGTCTCCCAGCGTCGTTCCCCCTTCTGCCCTGCAACCGCTTTCCACTCCAACTCCCCTCGCCCCCTCCGCCTTTGCCCTCACGCTCGAACAGGCCCGCCAAGCGGGTCTGGCGCTGCCCAGCAACCGCATCGTTTTGCTGCTCCAGGAACAGGGATCCGATCTGGTGGCCCAGCTGCCAGCCTCCGAGGTGGAGCGCTGGCTGGCCCGCACCGCCACCTGGCCGGGGGTGGAAGGGATCGACCTCAGCATTACCCTAGGCAGCTATCGCCAAACCGCCACCGCACCCCTGCGCTCAGGGCAGCCGGCCACCTTCACCTTTACCAACCCGCCCGCGGGCGAAGCGGAGCTGAGCGCCGTCGCCTACCGGGGATCCACCACCTTGGCCCAAGGGAAGGGATCCCTGACCCTTTCTGACCGCTCTGGAGCTTCTGGCGGGACCAATCGCCGCCTGGCCATGCTGGTCCTCGCCGAGGTAGAGGTGCCGCTGCTGCATACGGGGTCGGGGGTGCCGGCGCCCGGCCAGCCCCTGCTGCTGTTAGGAGAAAACCTGGAGCGGGTGGAAACGGTTTTGTTTGCTTCAGCCGTCAATCCTGAGCGCAGCTTGAGAGGGGAGATCCGCTCCCGCAGCAGCGACCGCCTGACGGTGATGCCGCCGGCCTCCCTTTCCGGAACCGTTTGGGTGGCCGTTGCCGATGCGGCGGGGCAAGGGTTGGGAACCTTGGTTTACGAGTGGCCAGCCCCTACCCCCTCACCCACCCCTACTGCGGCGGCAGCCTCAGCCTGGCAGGTGGAGACCTTGCTGAATGGCCGCACTGCCTCGGCAGTCCTTCCTAGAAACAGCGTCTCTGATAGCGGCGGCGAGGCCGAGATCCCTCTCAAACAGATTGGCGGCATTGCTGTTGATCCAGAAGGGTTCTTTTACTTGGCCGACCCGGCCCAGCACCGGATTTTTCGCCTTTCTCCCGAAGGGGAACTGGAGGTTTGGGCCGGCAGCGGCAAGGCCGGCTATCGGGATGGAGCGGCTAATCAGGCCCAGTTCGACTCCCCCCAAGGGCTGCTCTGGGATCCCAAAGGGGGAGTGTGGGTGGCCGACAGCGGCAACCACTGCCTACGCCACATCAGCCCTCAGCGGCAGGTAACCACCTTTGCCGGCACTTGTGTAGCCGGCTACCGTGATGGGGAGCGCGACCAGGCGCAGTTTCGCGAGCCCTTTGGCCTGGCCTTGGGTCTAGAGGGCAGCCTTTATGTGGCCGACCGTGCCGACCGCCGCATCCGCCGCATCACCCCCGCCGGCGAGGTGACCACAGTGGCTGGCACCGGACAGCCGGGATCCGCTGATGGTCCGGCAGAGCAGGCCCAGCTCCTGCAGCCCACGGCCCTGGCGGTGGACAGGGAAGGGAATCTCTGGATCGCTGACCGGCATCGCCTGCGCCGGCTCTCTGCCGACGGAGAACTGACCACCCTCTCCAGCCCAGAAGCGGGCTACCGCGATGGCCCCTTGGCGCAAGCCCGTTTTCAAACCCTTGCAGGGCTGGCCTTCGATGGGTCGGGGAGCCTCTGGCTGGCCGACCGAGATAACCAGCGCATTCGGCGGCTGCAGCCCAATGGACAAGTCTCCACCTTGGCCGGAGGGGAGGAGCCAGGCTGGCAGGATGGCCCCGCCTCCTCGGCCCGCTTCCAGCAGCCCGGCCATCTGCTCATTTTGCCGGATGGCAGCGTGGTAGTGGCAGATAGCGGTTTACCCGGCTTGCGCCGTCTTAGCCGCCTCCTCCCCCCGCCCGCTACTCCCGTTTCCAGGGGATCCCCCTAGCTAGCGGCGCCGGTGGCGGGCCAAGGCCGCTTCGTAAGCCCGCCGATTGGCCTGCAGGGACTTTTCCAGATCCACCAGAGGGCGGGGATAGTCTACCCCTAGCCGCACGCCAAACTGCTTTTGCTCAGCGGCGCTGAGGCGATAGGGCTCGTGGATCTTCTCCCCCGGGATCCCGGCCAGTTCCGGCAGCCAGTGGCGTAAGTAGTGGCCTTGGGGATCGTAGTCGCGGGACTGCTTGGGAATGTGGAAGTAGCGCAAGCCGCGGGCGTCGTTGCCCACACCGGCGGTGTAGTTCCAGTTGCCATAGTTGCTGGCCACGTCATAGTCGATGAGCAGCGACTCAAACCATTCCGCCCCCAGGCGCCAGTCAATCCCCAGGTTTTTGGTTAGAAAGCTGGCCACATTCTGCCGCCCGCGGTTGGACATAAACCCCGTGGCCGCCAACTCCCGCATGTTGGCATCCACCAGGGGGTAGCCGGTCTCGCCGCGGCACCAGGCCTGAAAGCGATCCCAGTCCTGCTGCCAGGGGATGGGGATCCCCTGGATCCCGGAGGGGCGAAACAGCTTGGCCCCGTGCTTGGCCAAGATGAAGCGAAAGTAATCCCGCCACAGCAGCTCGAACACCAACCAGTAGGTGGATTCGTTGCGCACCCGCTCCTGCTCGTAGCGCTTGACTTCGGCATACACGGTGCGGGGGGAGAGGCAGCCTAACGCCAACCAGCCAGAAAGGCGCGAGCTGTCGTTGGGATCCAGCATGCCGTTGCGGGTTTCTTTGTAGACGCGCAACCGGTCCAGCTCCCAGATATAGGTCTGCAAACGCGCCTGGGCGGCGCTGCTGCCACCCGTGTAGACAAAGCGGGCGCGGGGATCCGGCGGAGGCAAGCTCAGCCCCAGCTCAGCCAGGGTGGGCAGAGGGCCGGGATCCAGCCCCGGCGGCAACGGCGGGAGAGAAGGGATGGGCAAGGGATCGCGGACGCTGGCCTTGGCTTCCACCTGCTGGCGAAAGCGGGTGAACACCTCTGGCAAGTCTGCCAGGGCAAAAGGGAGATCGGCGGGGTGGTAGAGGGTGTGGCCCCAGTCCAGGTGCAGCGGGATCCCCAAGTTCTGAAGCGCTTCCTGGAGGGCAGTGGCTACCGCCTCCTCCTCCGTGCCCACTTCTGCATGGGCATAGACAGCCTTCACCCCCCACTCCCGCGCCAGGGCCGGGATCACCTGCTCCGGCTGGCCCTGGCGGATGACGAGGTCGGAGCCGCGGACTCGGAGCTGCTGCCGCAGATCCGCCAGGCTTTCCAGCAGGAACTGGGCGCGGAAAGGGCCGGTTTTGGCGAAGCCAAAGGCCGTTTGGCCAAAGTGGCGGGGATCCAGGCAGTAGAGGGGAATGAGGAAGGAGCCCTGTTGGCATGCCCGTGTTAGCGGCTGGTGATCCAGCAGGCGCAAATCGGTGCGAAACCAGAGCAGGACGGCCATTCTGCAAGTATCCTAGGGGGGTGACGCTCTCCCCAGCCCTAAAGGGCGGGGATTCTTCCTCGCTCATCGCAAGCTACGCAAGCACGCCGGTGGGGCTGCCACCCCACGCCTGTGGAAGACGCCATAATCCCAACTCCTGGGCCTAGGCCCAGATACTGGCGCCGAATGCAAAAGGCCCGCAGTAAAGTTCAGCAGGGCCAGCGTATCCAGTTGCGGAGTTGGTTTTCGATGGACGGTTTGATAGCAGCAAGTTGCGCGCCTCCTGCGAGGCCATCCTGATACTACTCCAGGCTACATACTGCCGAGATTAGGCGGCTTATCCCCAGGACTAAAGACCGGGGCTTGCGCCGCCGTATTCGTGGTCAAACCGAGCCCAGCCGCTGCTCCCCCCTGGGTCGCCCCAGTTCTGGGCTGGGAACGAAATGGGGCACCTGAGCAGGCGGGATGTGGATGGGGGCTTTGGTGCGCGGGTGATAGGTTTGCCGAGCGGGGCGGTAGCGCAACGAGAAAGTTCCGAAGCGCGCCAGCCGCACCGATCCCCCCTCGGCCAAGCAGCGGCTGATGCTCTCCAGCATCGCCTCCAGGGCGGCAGCAGCCATCTCCACCGTCAGGCCATCCACCTGGGCAGCCATCTGGCGGGCCAGCAAACGACGATTCAAATGGGGAGGAGAAGCCACGACCACTTATCCAGACAACGGCAACAGGACACCAGCGACCCTGGGCTTGATGCTCACAACCTGTGTAGCGAGAACCCCCTCCAAAAGGGAACGGCGTCACCCGGGCCGGCTACCTAAAGCGGAAATGCAGGCTTGAGGAGTTTGGAGCCGGGGCAACTCCTCTGGCGGAAACTTACACGCAGAGGGGATCCGACACTGCAACTGCCCCTGATCCCCTGTCTAGCCGGTATCCAGACTGCTCAACTCGGCTCATCCTTGGCGTGGCCGGAATCGACCGCTTCCAGCTCGCTCTCGAAAAACCAGTGCCGGGATCGATCGGGAAATTCCAGAATATAGCCAATGCCACTGCCATCGACCACCCGCCGTGCCAGCACTACGGCCTCCTTGCCTACCAGCGCGCTCACCTCTTCTTGGCCGCGATCCCGAATAGAGCGCACCTTAACCTTATCCCCAACTTTGATCACCATAGCTGATCAGGGTAACTGCGAAGAGCTTCTCCACTCAAGATGGTACGTCAAAAAGGATCCCTGCCGGGATCTGGCCCGACCGGGCTGAGGCCGACGGGGATTGGCTAGAATGGGGGGAGAGCGTTGCGCCCCCAACTGCCCCTGTGATTGCCCTCTCCCTCAAGCCCGCCAACTGCTCCTGGAGCGTTATCAGCTTTCCCTCCACCCTCTACACCCAGCCGGTTCTGGATTTGTTGATCGCAAAAGTTCCCCCCCCCTGGAGAGCGGAGGTGCGTTTGGGCCTGCAGGAGGCGATCATCAACGCCGTTCGCCACGGCAACGGCCTGGATCCCAACAAGAGGGTGATTGTCGAATACGCCAGCTCCGAGTCGTTTTATCAGTGGCTGGTGCGGGATCAGGGCTCCGGCTTTCATCCCCAGGAGGAGCTAAACCGCTGCCGCTGCGGCATCCTGGAAACGGAAGAGTCGGGGCGGGGAATGCTCCTGCTCACCCAAATTTTCGACTTTGTGCAGTGGAACGAGACGGGCAACCAGCTCTACCTGGGCAAGTACATTCACCCCGGCTGCCGGGATCCCTGGATCGTCTAATACCACTGCCAAAACAGCTTGCCCCTCTGGAGAAGCCAGCGCCCCCGATCCGGATAGGGAGCCTCGGACAGCGTCAGGGCAGTGGTGGCGAAGGCCAGGCGCGTGGACGACCAGCGGGATCCCTGCAGTTGGGGCAGCCAAGTTTCCGGTAGAACTCCCAGGGATCCGTACCCATAGCCCAGGTTGCGGTGGGGCAGGGGGGCCACCAGGCGGCGCCAGGCGCGGTCGGCGCTCAAGGGGGGATCCGCCAGGGCCGCTTCCAAAGCCGCCAAAGAAGAAGCCAGGTAGGCATAGCCTTCCCGGTCAGTGTGGTACACCTGGGCCAAGAGGGGCGATGCTCCCGGGATCGCGGGCAGGGCTTGGGGAAGAGCCTCTGCCGCCTGCAGCTGGGGAGAGCCTCCCCCGCCGCTGACCTGCAGCAGCTTAGCGGCCAAGAGGGGGATGTCTTCTCGCGGCGTGGAGTGGCTTGGCTGGGGTTGCGGCTGGGCCACTGGCTTGCTCCAGGCGGTGGTGGTGCCACGCTTAGTTGCAATCGATACCACCTGCCAGCCCTGGGCGATTGCCCGCTCATCCAGCGTTGGCGCATCTGGCATCTCGCCAACCCACAGCCAGGCCAGTTCTCCATCCGTGGGCAAAAAGGCAAGGGCGAACTCTCCCCTTTCCGGCAACACGTGCTGCCAGTCCAGCTCCACCTGCGATTGCAACTGCTGCAGCCATTGGCCGGGATCCAGCCGCAGCCCGAAGAGGCTCAGGGGCTGCATCTGCCCCAGGCTCTGCCAAAGGGCAGCCCAGTTCTTTCCGGAAATTAGCGCTAGCGTCTCATCAGGCAGATGCCGAATAACCTGCGGACGAAAAGTTTCTCCAGTCGGCAAAGCAAAGTCAGCAGGCGTATGCCAAAGGACGGCAGTTTCGGCCACCAACCCCCGGAAGTTTACCCCCAGCCCCAGCCCCACTGCCTGCAACGCCAGGGCGTCGGGAGAGGGGGATTCTGGATTTTGCCAGAAAGCCCAACCCACATGCGCCTCCCGTAACGGCTGGATCACCTGCCGAAACCGTGGCTCGGTCACCAACGACAATTGCGGCAACTGCCAGGCATCGATGGCGGCGCGAATGGCAGCAGCCTGTTCTGCCAGCAGCACATAGCGCTTGCCGAAAAGGGCTGCCGCGAACCCCTGCAACTCCGGAAGTGGGCTGGACACCACCTGAATGCCCTTGTAGGTATCCACCTGCACCGGCAAGCCGGCCAAGCTCTGCCGCTCCCACAATAGGTTCAGCTCGAATTGGGCAAGCGCCGCGTCGCGAGTTTCCAAGGCAACCAAGGTGCCCCACTCCGGCAAGCTGGCCAAGAGGGTACTCTTCCCCAGCCAAGGCTGCACCTCTTGCTCAAAGTCCAGGGATCCCCCCGCCAACACGGCTCCCAGCCAGCCCGGGCCTGCGCCAGAGAAGAACTTCCGCCACTGCTGGCGGGTGGCGCGTCGTTGGGAAGCGGGGGTTGCCGCTTGCCAGAATGCCTGCAAATCCTCGAGAGGGGCGGCCAGCAGCAGCAGCGCCTGGGTGGAACGGGGGGCTAGGCCTACAATCGGCGGCAGCGGCGGACGAGACAGCAACAAAGCCAGAGGGCTTTGGGTGAGCAGCCAGGTGATAGCCCACACCATCATGGCAGCTAGAAGGCCCAGACCGATCAGGATCCTGCGCAAGAGTTGCCGTTGTCCCATACCCACATCCACAGCCTGAAATACGCGCTGTCTCGCCTCGGTGCCAGCACCTCAGCATGGCGTAACCATCTTACCTGCGAGGGGAAGTTTGCGCGCCTTGCTTACCTTTGGCCCGGAGTCGGAGTGAGCGATAATGGGTGCGGCGTTTGCAGCGATGGCTCAGCGATGCGCATTTCCTTGAAGTGGCTGCGGGAATTGGTGGACTTTGAGCTTTCCCCGGAAGAATTGGCAGAAGCCCTCACCCTGGTGGGGTTTGAGGTGGAGGAGATTGAAGATCGCCGCAGTTGGGCTGAAGGGGTGGTGCTGGGCAAGATCCTAGCCGCCGAGCCCCATCCCAATGCTGACAAGCTGCGCGTTTGCCAGGTGGACTTGGGCTCCGAGCAACCGGCCACCATCGTCTGCGGAGCGGCCAACGCCCGCGCTGGCCTCCTCGTGCCTGTGGCCACGCCGGGCACTCATCTGCCCGCTGTGAACCTGACCATCGCCAAAGCAGAGAAGCGGGGAGTGATCTCGGAAGGCATGATCTGCTCTTTGGCTGAGCTGGGGCTGGAGAGGGTTTCGGAAGGGATCCACGAATTTCCGCCTGATTTGGATCTCAACCTGTACCCGCTGGGGTCTGACGCCCGCCCGCTGCTGGGCCTGGATGATGTGGTGTTGGATCTCACCTCCACCGCCAACCGCGCCGATGCTCTGAGCATGGTGGGGATTGCCCGCGAGGTGGCCGCCCTCACCCGCAACCCGCTGCGCCTGCCACCAGTTCAGCCCCTACAGGCCAAGCCCATCCCCAATTTCAAATTGCGCATTGCCGACGCCAAGGCCTGCCCCGCCTACAGTGGCGTGTTGATTGAGGGAGTGAAGGTCGGCCCTTCTCCCGACTGGCTAAAGCATCGCCTGGCCGCCGCTGGCATGCGCTCCATCAACAATGTTGTGGATGTTACCAACTTGATCTTGCTGGAATGGGGCCAGCCCCTGCACGCCTTCGACTGGGATCGCCTGCTCCAAATCATGGGCAGGAAGAAGCCCACCATTGAGGTGCGCTTTGCCCAGGCGGGAGAAACCCTAAAAACCCTGGACGGCCAAACCCGCACCTTGCACCCTGAAAGCCATCTCATCGTGGCCGGCGGCCAGCCGGTAGCCCTAGCAGGTGTGATGGGGGGAGAAGAGACAGAAGTGAGCTCGGCCACCACTAGCATTTTTTTGGAGGCAGCCCTCTTTGACCCAGTGGTGACGCGCCGCTCGGCCCGCTCGCAGGGGCTGCGCACAGAAGCCTCGGCCCGCTACGAGCGGGGGGTTAATTTTGCTACCCTCGACCTGGCGCGGGATCGGGCGGTGCAGTTGATTTTGGGGCTGGCGGGAGGATCGGTGGTTGGCCTCACTACCTTTGACCAACGTCCGCCCTTAGAACGTACCCTGAAGCTGCGGCTGTCGCGCCTCATCGACGTGTTGGGGGAAGAGGTGCGGCCAGAGGAGGTGGAGGAAATCTTGTCGGCTCTAGGCTTTCAGCTTTCCCGCTGTCAGAAAGTTGCCCCGGAGGCTCCCTCCCTCCCTGCTACGGAGACAGCGAGCGTGGCCTGCTGCGTTTGGCAGGTAACTGTTCCCCCCTACCGCCTGCGGGATGTCGAACGGGAGATCGACCTGATTGAGGAATTTGCCCGTCTCTACGGCTACGACCGCTTCTCGGAAACCCTGCCCACGGAGCCGCAGGTGGGATCCCTCTCTGCACGGGAAACATTGACCCGGCAAATTCGCGAGGTGATGCGGGGCATCGGTCTGACGGAGGTGTACCACATCTCCCTCTGTCCGGCGGAGGAGGACAGCTCCCTGGTCAAAATCGCCAATCCGCTTTCCCCCGAGTACTCCGCTGTGCGCAAGGCGCTGTTGCCGGGCTTGGTGGAGGCTTTTCGCTTCAACTGGGATCAGGGCAACGGCCCCCTACAGGCTTTTGAAATTGGCCACGTCTTTGCCTATGCCCCTCCCTCCAGTCCTGAGCCCTATCAGGAGGCGGAGCACCTGGGCGGCATCCTGGGCGGGGATCCCAACCCCAACGACTGGCGGCACCACAACCGACCCATGGACTGGTTCGAGGCCAAGGGGCTCTTGGTCTCGGCGCTGGAGCGGCTGGGATTTGCCCCCGAGTTTCGCCCGGATCCCCCTGAGGCGCAGTCGCGGCTGTTGCACCCCGGTCGGCAGGCCGGTATTTGGATCGAGGGATCCCGCACCGGCATCTTCGGGCAGTTGCACCCCCGCCTTTGCCAGGAGAAGGACTTGCCGGATGAGGTCTATGGGTTTGAGCTGGAGTTGGATCCCTTGCTGGCCAGCCTGGAGAGGCGGGGCCTGGCACAATTTTCTCCCTTCTCGCCTTTTCCGGCCTCGGATCGGGATATCGCCTTCTTTGCGCCGCTGGAGCTGTCAGTGGCAGAAATTGAGAAGGTGATCCGCCAGGCGGCGGGCCCCCTGCTGCAGTCGGTGCAGCTTTTCGACGAGTACCGCGGCCAAAGTGTGCCGCCGGGCCAGCGCAGCCTCGCCTTCCGCCTGGTCTATCGCGCTCCGGATCGCACCCTCACCGATGCGGAGGTGGAAGCCGCGCAAAACCAAGTAAGAGCCCAGTTGGAGAAACACTTTCCGGTTACCTTGCGCAGCTAGCAGCCTGTCAGTTTCTAGTACGATCTTCTGGAAGTTTTTGTCTTACACGGGATCCCTAGCCGTGCAGACCAACGCCTCTCTTTCAGGAACAACCAGCCCTCAGGCTGTGGCCTGCGATCCCCTGACGCGGGCGCAGATTCTCATCGAGGCTCTGCCCTACATTCAGCAGTACCAAGGCCGCGTCATGGTCATCAAATATGGCGGCGCCGCCATGGTGCAGCAGGAGCGCCGAGCTGAGGTGCTGCGGGATATTGTTTTTCTTGCCTGTGTCGGCATTCGGCCGGTGCTGGTGCATGGAGGAGGGCCGGAGATCAACAGTTGGCTGCAGAAGTTGGACATCCCCTTCAAGTTTGTCGATGGCCTGCGAGTAACCGATGCTGCCACCATGGAGGTGGTGGAGATGGTGCTGGTGGGCAAGGTTAACAAACAGATCGTGCAGCTCATCAGCCTGGCCGGCGGCTCGGCAGTAGGGCTGTGCGGGCGGGACGGCAATTTAATTCGAGCCCGCTCCCAGGGCCGGGCGGAAATTGGCTTTGTGGGAGAAGTCAGCACCATCAACCCCCAGTTGGTGCAAACTCTGTTGGAGGGCGGCCAGATCCCGGTGATCTCCAGCGTGGCCGCCGACGAGACGGGCCAAGCCTACAACATCAATGCTGATACGGTAGCCGGGGAGCTAGCAGCCTCTCTGGGGGCCGAAAAGTTAATCCTTCTCACCGACACCCCTGGCATTCTCAGAGATCCTGAGGATCCCAGCTCCCTGATTCCACTCCTGGATATCGAGACGGCCCGCCAGTTAATCCAGAGCGGCGTGGTCAGGGGCGGCATGATCCCCAAGGTGCAGTGCTGCATTCGCGCCCTGGCTCAAGGGGTTCGGGCTGCCCACATCCTAGACGGGGGATCCCCTCATTCCCTGCTCTTGGAACTGCTAACCGATGCCGGCGTGGGCACTAAGCTTGTCCCCTCTCAATTTTCCGCCCAGTTGGAGAGGCTCAACAGCGGGGCTGGCTAGGCCTCTTTGATAAAGCGGCGGATCTCCCCCACCTGGCCAAGAAATTGGCTATCCACGCTCAGTTGCGCCACGGCTTGGCGGGTCTCTTGTCGGATTTGGCTGGGCTCTAGCTCGTTGCTGGCGCGCACCTGTTCCGGTTGGGTTTTATCGAGAGCCCAAAAGCCCGAAACAGGCCAAACAGGAGGCCACCGCTGATCAGCAGCAGCCCCGCCACCCAAATCGGGAAAAAGATTTTCGCGTAGGAAACTGAGTAGGACGTTGAGTAGGTAGACATCGCCGGTTTTTCTTCATTAAGCTGCCTACAGCCTGCCCTAGCCAAGCGGCCAGAATGCCCTGAAACAGCCAGTTTTCCATCTGTCCCCCAGCAACAAGCAGCGCAGACCCCACCCCCCCCCGCCCGAGGGGGGGGGGGGCGGGGGGGGGGGGGCCCCCCCACCCCCTCACGGAATGGTCGCACGGGTACGGGACATGCCCAATGAGAAAGCTGGG
>NZ_JANSIZ010000016.1:0-42612 GCF_047462315.1 Synechococcus sp. H60.2
CGTTCACCGCAGGGGATCCCGGGAAAGTCCTGCGCCTCCAGTTGCCGCAGACGGGCCAGGGTGGCTTTGAGGTGGGCCAGATCCCGCTTGTAGGCGGCGGCGCTGTAGCGCAGCTGAAAAGGCTGCTGCGGGTGTTGCACATACCAAAAGGTCAGTTGCACCTGCTCCGGCTGGAAGGGGACTTCCAGGGGCAGTTGATCGGCCACCCCACACAGCAGCAGCGGGTAGAGGCGCACCTGCCAGTCCTGGGCCAACTGTTCGTCAGGCGGGCGCTGCCGCTCCGTCTTCCAATCCACAATCTGCAGGGATCCCGGGGCAATCACCAGCCGATCCAGGCGGGCAGTGAGGTTGAACCCCTCCATGCGCTGCCAGAGGGGCAATTCGGCCAACACCCGCCCCTGCGGATGAGCATGAGGACTGGCCAAGAACACCTGCCACCACTGGCGTACTGTCTCGTCCAAACCAGACAAGCGCGGCTCCACCTGCCGCCCGCGGCTGTACCACTCCACCAGGCGGTGGAACTGCTGGCCTCGCCGTTGTTCTGCTTCGTGCTCAAAGGCATTGGCTGCAGGCCAGAGAAGCCGCTCTAGGTACACGTAGCAAAACAAGCGGGGGCAGTAGTCCAATAGCGATAGAGCCGAAGCCGAGAGGTTGACCTGCTCAAGCCCCAACCTCAGCGAGGAGAGAGCGGAAGGGATCCCGGACATGGATCAAGACGAGAAGTTCATGACGATTCTAGGGGACTGCAATTGGGTCGGCTGCCAGGACAAAGAATGGCCTCTAGAAAGGGATAGAATTAAACTCAGGCTGGCGCTAGAGGTTTTGGTTTTTGGCCGCTAGCGCCTGAGCTTTGGCAAACCGTCTTGAGAGCGAGGAAAAGGCCGTGGAGCTAGCTGAGATCGAGGAGTTGATGAACAAAGCAGTGCAGGCCACCCAGCGCTCCTTTAACACGGTGCGCACCGGGCGGGCCAATGCCAGCCTGCTGGATCGCGTTCAAGTAGAGTACTACGGCGTTCCCACTCCCCTGAAGGCGCTAGCCAGCATTACCACTCCAGATGCCAGCACTCTCTTGATCCAGCCTTTTGATCCCTCGACCCTGGCGGCAATTGAGCGGGCCATCGTCGCCTCCGACCTGGGCCTAACCCCCAGCAACGACGGCAAGGTGGTGCGCCTCAACATCCCTCCTCTAACAGAAGAGCGCCGCAAAGAGCTGAGCAAACAGGTGGCCAAGCTGGCCGAAGAGGGCCGGGTCTCTATTCGCAACATTCGCCGCGACGCCATTGACGCGGTGCGCAAGCAGGAGAAAAACGGCGAGATCTCCGAAGACGAGTCCAAGGGTCGCCAAGAAGAGATCCAAAAATTGACCGACCGCTACGTCAAGAAGATTGACGAGCTGCTGGCAGAGAAAGAAAAGGAACTAACTACGCTCTAGGGCTTGCAGCAGCGCTTTCCCTCGATCCCTGCGGCCGGGGTTTTGGCCTCCGTCAGGATGGAGGGGGAGGGCGGGCTTGTAGCATGAATCTTATCCTGTGTCATCAAGCGGCAGATTTTGACACCCTGGGGGCGGCGGTGGGCGCAGCTCGGCTCTATCCGGGTGCTCGTATTGCCTTGACCGGCGGATCCCTGCCGGGGGTGCAGGAGTTCTTGGCCCTCTACCGGGACGAGTTTCCCCTCATCGAGCTGCGCTCGGTGGATCCCCGCCAGGTGCAGCGCTGGATCCTGGTAGATTGCCACGATCCGGATCGCCTGGGCAAGGCCGCTGCATGGTTGAGCGCACCCGGGACGCAGATCGAGATCTTTGACCACCATGTCGGGGATCCGCCAACCCCGCCCGAGCGCCTGTGGCCCCAGCAGCAAGTTAGCGCTCACATTGAGGCGGTGGGATCCACCTGTACCCTCCTAGTGGAGCGGCTGCAGGCAGCTGGGATCCGCCTCAGCCCCTTTGAGCGGCTGGCCCTGGCTTTGGGCATCCACATGGACACGGGATCCCTGACCTTCCCGGAAACCACGGCCCGTGACGCTGCCGCCCTCACCTGGCTGTTGCAGCAGGGGGTAAACCTGGTGTTGTTGCGGCGCTTCTTGGGGGATGGCCTTACCCCCTTGATGCAGGAGCTGCTGAGTCAGGGGTTGGCCCAGATGCAGGTGGAGGAGGTGGGGGAGTACCGCCTGGGAACATGGCTCCTAGAGCTGCCGGAGTTTGTGCCCGGCTTGGCCGGCCTGGTGATGCGGCTGATGGAGCTGACAGGGGTGGATGTGCTGCTCTTGGTGGCACGGCAAGGGGAGCGGCTCAGCCTCATTGGGCGGGCGCGGCAGGAGTTTGCCCAACTGGGTCAGGTGATGGCCCGCTACGGCGGCGGAGGCCACGACTGCGCGGCAGCAGCTACCCTAAAAGCCTCCCCAGACCAGCCCTTGCCCGATCCAGCCCAGGTGCTGGCCGACCTCATCCAGGCAGTTAGAGAGCGGATCCCGCCGCCGGTGACGGCTAAGGATTTGATGTCCTCACCGGTGCGCACCATTCGGCCCGAGGTTACCATCCAGGAGGCGCAGCGGGTGCTGCTGCGCTACGGCCACTCTGGCCTGGTGGTGGTGGACGCCCAGGGGCACCTGGTGGGGGTCATCTCGCGGCGGGACATTGACATTGCCCTGCACCACGGCTTTGGCCATGCCCCCGTCAAGGGCTACATGACCACGGATGTCAAGACCCTCTCCCCTGACACTCCGCTGGCGGAGATCCAGCGGCTGATGGTGCAGTGGGACATTGGTCGGCTGCCGGTGCTTCAGGATGGCCAATTGGTGGGCATTGTTACCCGCACCGACGTGTTGCGGCACCTGCACCAGTTGCCGGCCCTCTCCCCTCGCCTAGCTGTTCCTGCCCTCTCCTGTCCTCTGGATCTCACCTTTGCTGCTCTCTCGCCGCGGCACCGCCAGTTGCTAGAGGAAGCTGCCCGCCTTGCCGACGAAAAGGGTCTGCGGCTGTATCTAGTGGGGGGAGCGGTGCGGGATCTACTGCTGCACCAGTGGGGACGGCAGCCTTCCTCTCGCCTGGAGCGGCTAGATCTGGACTTGGTGGTGGACGGGCCTTACCCTGTGGCCGCCGATGGTACGGATCCGCCGGGCTGGGGGTTGATCTTGGGGAAGGCCCTCAAGCAGCACTTCCCCGAGGCGCGGTTGGAGATCCACGGCAAGTTCCAGACGGCAGCCCTGATCTGGCCAGGGGGCTTTTGTGTCGATATTGCCAGTGCCCGCACGGAGTTTTACCCCTACCCGGCTTCGCCACCTGAGGTGGCCATGGGATCCATCCAGCAAGATCTCTACCGGCGGGATTTTTCCATCAACGCCCTGGCCCTGCGCCTCAACGGCCCCCAGCGGGGTCAGTTGCTGGATTTTTTTGGCGGGCAAGCGGATTTGCAGCAGGGGATCATCCGCGCTCTCCACCCCAACAGCTTCATTGAGGATCCCACCCGCATCTACCGGGCGGTGCGCTTTGCTGTGCACCTGGGCTTTACGCTGGATCCGACCACCGAAGAGTGGATCCGCGCTGCTGTAGCCAGCGGCCTCCACGATGCCGTTGGCGGGGAGCGCCTCAAGCAGGAGCTGGCCTACATCCTCCGCTCCCAGGACTGGCCCTTGGCCTTTGAGCGGCTCTCGGCCTGGGGAGCCCTGCGCTGCATTCACCCCGATCTAACCTGGGAGCCTTCCCTGTGCCAGCGGCTGCAACGGGTTGGCCGCTGGGCCTATCACTTCCGCCGCCGCTACCCCGAGTTGGGATCCCAGGAAATCTGGCAACTGCGCCTGGAAGCTCTGCTTCTGGCGCTCCCCCAAGCGCCCCAGGTGGCAAGCCAGCTCCACCTCACCCAAGCAGGCATCGAACGCCTCAGCCATTTTCCCTCTTACCAAACCCTGCTGGCGCAACTGGCAAGCGGATCCCTATCCCCAGCTCAGGTGGTACAACGGCTGCAGAGGCTGCGCATCCCGGCGGTGATCCTGTTGGCGGGGCTCGCCGCTAAGCCGGCGCGGCGGCTGATCTGGCGCTACCTGCAGGAGTGGCATTGGGTGAAGCCGCTCCTCAACGGGCATGATTTGCGTTGCCTGGGCTACAAGCCGAGTCCTCTCTTTCAGGAGATTCTGGATCGCCTGCGCTGCCTCACCCTCAACGGCCAGCTCACCACTCGCGCTGAGGCAGAAGCCTGGCTGCGGGAACACTTCCCCTTGCCGCAAGCTCAGTCAAAGTAGCCAAAAGGGTAGAGGGGTTTCCATTTCTGGTAGGACGATCCCATTGCCAGATCGCTAGCCTAAGAGAAGGCTGTCTTGGAGGCATCCAATGCGGGTATTAAGACCTCGCTCTGCTGCCGAGGCAATCCCGCTGGTGGGCCCCGTCCCCTCTCAGAGAAGGAGTTGCTGCGCGGCCAGGCCGGTTGCCTTTGCTCTACTGGCCATCCTTGCCGCTGGGATGGGATCCCCTGCCCAAGCCCAAGACCTGGGTCGGCTGCTGATCCACGGCCTGCAATGGCTGCAGGTGAGCCAGATGAACGATGCCCAAGAGGTGAGCTTGGGCCGCCAGATCGACCAGCAACTGAAAGCCCGCGGACAGATTCGCGTCAGTGCAGATCCCTATTGGGTGGAGCGGGTGAATCGCATCGGCCAGCGGCTGGCCGCCCACAGCGAACGCCCCAACTTGCCCTATACCTTTCAGGTGGTGGAGGATCCAGACATCAACGCCTTTGCCACGATGGGCGGTTTTGTTTACATCACCACTGGCGCCCTGGAAGCTGCCGACAACGACGACCAAATTGCCGCTGTCTTGGGCCACGAAATCGCCCATATCAGCGAACGTCACGGCCTTCAACAACTGCAGCAGGCTGCCGCCGCCCGCTTTGGCGCCCAATTGCTGGGACTCGATGACAACACCTTGGCTGCCCTAGCCCTGGAGCTGGGAGTACGCCGACCGCAAAGCCGCGAAAACGAGTTTGTCGCCGACGAAAAAGGTCTGTGGGCCACCTATCGCGCCGGCTTCGATCCCAGGGGCATGTCGCAATTTTTGGCCAAGTTGCAATTCCGTCCATCCCTGCCGGACTTCTTGCGTACCCATCCCCCCATCGCGGAGCGCATCGCCCGCCTCAACCAGCTTATCGCTGAGCACAGCATGGTCAGCCCTGCCGCCTATGGCTCCGGCGGCTCCACTTGGCCTTCGCAATCTCTCCCCCAAACCCAGCGCCCCGAAATTGAGATTCTGCCGCTGCTGCCGGTTTTGCCCTGAGTAGCCCGCTGGGATCCGTTTTTCCCCGTAGGGTGGAGATCGACACCTGGTGGGGAATGCTTCGCACCGCTGGCGCGAGCAGTAGGCAAGGGTAGTCTTGTAAGCTGAGAAAGAGCTCCCCACCTGCCCTGTACGCAGTTCATCTAAAGTGGGCCGTAGGACTGGCTAATCTAGAAGGCATGCGAAAAACGTCAAGCACCAGAACGTGCCACACTGGATCCCATCTCTTCAACAGCGGCGCCCATGGATCCCTGTCTAATCCCTGTCAAGCTTCCCCACAGCTCCTACGACATTCTCATCCAGTCCCCCGCAGGTTCCGGCGGCCACAGCCTCAGCCAGTTGGGATCCCAGATGGGAGCTTTGGGGCTAGCCGGCAAGGTGCTGGTGGTGAGCCATCCGGGTATTGCCAAGCATTTTGCCGAAAAGTTGATGCAAGGGTTGCAACAAGCCGGGTTTGCCGCTCATCTTTTTCTGTTGCCCGCCGGCGAGCGCTACAAGACCCTGCGCTCCGTGGCCAAGATCTACGATGCTGCCTTGAGCTTTGGCCTGGAGCGCTCTTCCACCCTCGTGGCCCTGGGAGGCGGGGTAATCGGGGATATGGTGGGGTTTGCTGCCGCCACCTGGCTGCGCGGGATCCCTTGGGTGCAGGTGCCCACCTCGCTTTTGGCCATGGTGGATGCGGCCATTGGCGGCAAGACCGGGGTCAACCATCCCGGCGGGAAAAACCTAATTGGGGCCTTCTACCAGCCGCGCCTGGTGTGGATTGATCCAACGGTGTTGCAGACCCTGCCCCGGCGGGAATTTACCTCTGCCCTGGCGGAAGTGATCAAATACGGCGTCATCCAGGCTGCCGACCTGTTTGAGTTTTTGCAAGACCGGCCCAAGCTGAGCCGCTATGCCGACTTTGCTCCCGCAGATCTGCACTATCTGCTGCGCCGCTGTGCCGAGTGCAAAGCCTGGGTGGTACAACAAGACGAACGAGAGGGGGGCCTGCGGGCCATCCTCAACTACGGCCACACCCTCGGCCATGCCCTGGAAACTGTTACCGGCTACCGCCGCTACCTGCACGGGGAGGCGGTTGCCATTGGCATGGTGGCTGCGGGGGAGATCGCCCGTCGCCTGGGGTGGTGGAGCGCGACTGAGGCCGAGCGGCAGCGACGCCTTATCGAAAGGGCAGGGCTGCCCAGCCACTGGCCCGCCGGGATCCCTTGGGAGGCGGTGCTGCAGGCGCTGCAGGCAGACAAAAAAGTCAAGCAAGGGCGGATCCGCTTCGTTCTGCCCCGCCGGATTGGCCAAGCGGAGCTGACCGATCAAGTCGAGCTGGCGGATGTGCAGGCCGCTCTGGCCGCAATGACAGCAACCTCTTGAACCCTAGAATTAGGAAGACCTGAGGACAAGAAAGCATGGGACGGCAACAACGGGTAGCCATCTTGGGGGCCACAGGAGCCGTAGGAATGGAGCTGCTAAAGCTGCTGGAAGAGCGCCGCTTTCCGGTGGCAGAGCTGAAGCTGTTGGCCTCGCCCCGCTCGGCGGGCACCCACTTGACCTTCAAGGGAGAACGGATCCCGGTGGAGCCGGTTGCAGAAGCGTCCTTTCGGGGTCTGGACCTGGTCTTGGCCTCTGCCGGGGCAAGTGTTTCCAAAACTTGGGCTAAGACCATCGTCGAGGCAGGGGCAGTGCTAATTGACAACTCCAGCGCCTTCCGCCTGGATCCCGATGTCCCCCTGGTGGTGCCGGAGGTCAACCCCCAGGAAGCCTTTCGCCACCAGGGGATCCTCGCCAACCCCAACTGCACCACCATCCTAATGTGCGTGGCCATCTACCCGCTGCATCGCCACATCCCGCTGCGCCGCGTGGTGGCTGCCACCTACCAGTCCGCTAGCGGGGCCGGGGCCCGCGCCATGGTGGAGCTGGAGGAGCAAACCCGCGCCTACCTGCAAGGCCAGCCGTTGCAGCCGCAGGTGTTCCCCTATCCCATTGCCTTCAACCTCTTCCTCCACAACAGCCCCCTGCAAGAAAACGGCTACTGCCAGGAAGAGATGAAGATGGTCAACGAGTCCCGCAAGATTATGGGATCCCCCCACCTACGGCTGACGGCTACCTGCGTGCGGGTACCGGTGCTGCGCACCCACGCCGAGGCCCTCAACCTGGAGTTCGAGCAGCCCTTCCCGGTGGAACAAGCCCGACAAATTCTGGCCCAGGCTCCGGGGGTGGTGCTTATCGAAGATTGGGAACGCAACCGCTTCCCCATGCCCATTGATGTAGCCGGCAAAGACGAAGTGGCCGTGGGCCGCCTCCGCCAGGACATCTCCGAGCCCAAAGCCCTAGAGCTGTGGCTGTGCGGGGATCAGATCCGTAAAGGAGCAGCCCTCAACGCCATTCAAATTGCCGAGCTGCTTTTGAATGGTGTTCCCACCCCCGGTAGCTGCGAGATTAGCTCCAGCACCGCAGGCAGCAGGTAAGGGAGGAGGTGCGCCAGGCCCTACTGTCAAAGACGGTGCTACTGGCAAGGTGTGGCTAAAGCTCACGCCGGTCAAGGGTATAGCGGCGTTGTTGGTGATGGTAAAGGTGAGCGTTCCAGTGCCGGTAACAGGGGCCGGGCCAATTGGTCCAAGCGGGTTAGGAGAAAAGGCCATGGTAAAGGTGGGAGCTGGCACCGTTACCGTCAGGTTGATAGCAGCAGCGGTAGCATTGGGCGCCTGGTTGCTGCTGAGGACTACCGCTGGACTGGTCAGGGATCCCGCTGTGGTGGCCGTAACTTGAAGGTCTAGGCTGATGGTGCAACTGGCGTTAGCTGCTAACGAACCGTTGACCAGCAAGATGGAATTTGCCCCTGGCGGAGCGGCCACCGTCCCGCCGCAGCCGTTGTTCAAGTTATTGGGAGTGGCGACAATTCAGCCGGCAGGTAGCAGATCGGAGAAAGAGAGGCCGGTCAGCGGCAGGGCGGCTGTGTTGGTAATTGTGTAGGTCAGGGTTGTTTTGGCGGTGGGGCCGGCAGCCACCGAGGTGGGGCTAAATGCCTTGGCAAAAGTCGGGGCAGTCAGAGCCAGTGTTGGTGTGGGTGTTGGCGTGGGTGTCGGCAATATCGTCGTTCCGCTGCTTCCGCCGCCGCAGCAGCCGGCTAGCCCCAAGCAAACTCCTCCCAGACTACAAGAGTGGCAATCGCTGTTTTCCTCAGCTCAGTTCCAGAGGGCCTAGCACCAAGACGAGTTTATTGAAAGTGACGAAAAACATTGACACCCGGGTTGTCTGGTGCCTAGCAGGGTAACGAGCTCCAGAGCAGGGATCCCCAGCCTACGACGCTGGTGGGGAAGGTCGCAAGCTGTGCCTCAGCAGCCAAAGAACCATCTTCAGCCGTCGAGGAAAAAGAGCCGGTGGATGGGAATTAACCAGAAAAAGGGGAAAATTAAGAGGCATTGGGCCTTGGCGGAGAGTAGCTTGTGCATCCAATTGCAATGGGATCCCTGGCCAGCTTTGTGGCCGGATTAGCAACGGGGCTGGGGGCTTTGCCGGCGCTGTTTCTCCCCTCGCTCTCGGCGAGGGTGCAAGGGATCCTGCTGGGGTTTGGGGGTGGGGTGATGTTGGCCGCCACCTCGTTTTCGCTGCTGGTACCGGGCACCGAGGCGGCGCTGGCACTCGGATATTCCCAGTTGGGGGCGGCCGTGGTGATGGTGGCGGGCCTGTTGCTGGGGGCGATCTTCCTGGAGAGTGCCCACCAGTTTCTTCCCCACGAGCACTTCTTTAAAGGGATCGAAGGGGAGAACCGCGCCCATCTAAAGCGGATCTGGCTTTTTATCATCGCCATTGCCCTGCACAACTTCCCAGAAGGCCTGGCGGTGGGGGTGGGGTTTGCCACCGGCCAAGTCGGCGATGGGTTGGTGCTGGCACTGGGGATCGGCCTGCAGAACATGCCGGAAGGGCTGGTGGTGGCCTTGTCGCTGGCAGGCCAGGGGTACTCGCGGCTATTTGCTTTTGCCATTGCCCTGCTGACCGGGCTGGTGGAGCCCATCGGCGGCATCGTGGGAGCGACAGTGGTTTCTCTGGCGCAGTCCTTGTTGCCCTGGGGCATGGCCTTTGCCGCCGGGGCAATGTTGTTTGTGATCTCAGATGAGATCATCCCTGAGTCGCATCGGCAGGGGCTGGAGCGGGAGGGCACCTTTGGCGTTCTCAGTGGGTTTGTGGTGATGCTGCTGCTGGATATTGCTCTGGGTTAAAAAGGGATCCTGTCCTGACCTGGGTCAAGTCTTGAGGCGAGGTTTTGATGCTGAGCAACGAGCCTTTTCTGTGGCGGGGATCAAGGGAGCACGCCTGCCTGCTGCTCCATGGGTTGGGGGGTGGCGTCTACGAGTTGCAGTGGCTGGCGGAGCGGTTGCTGGCAGCCGGCCTGACAGTGCAGGGGTTTAACTACCCTGGCCACGAGCGTCCAGCACCCCGCATGCCCCCTTCCCGCTGGACCGACTGGTACGGGCGGGTTTTGGAACATTACCTAGCCCTGCGGCAGGAGTACCCGCGTGTTTCGCTGGTGGGGTTTTCCACCGGCTGCCTGTTGGCGCTGCACCTGGCCTTTGCCCATCCTGTCCACAAATTGGTGCTGCTGGCGCCGTTTTTTGCCATTCGCCACCACTGGTACTATCTCTTTCGCCCGGAGCAGTACCTCAACAGCCTGGGCTGGCTCTTGGAAGATGTCCCTCGCTTTCGCCTAGCGATTCGGGATGGCGATGTCCGCGCTTTGGCAGAAAAAGTGGCCTATTTTCGCAGCTTCAATCTGACGGCAGTGCGCAGCGCCCTTGAGCTCATCGAGCGGGTCAAGGGGGAGGTGGCCAGTGTCCAGGTTCCCACCCTCATCCTGCAGCCGCGCCAAGATACGGTGGTGGATCCTGAACAAGCAGCGTGGCTTTATCAAGAACTGGGATCCGCCCAGAAGAGCCTGCATTGGCTGGAGCACTCCGACCACATTCTCACGTTGGACTGTGAGCGGGAGACGGTGTTTGCCCAAGTCTGCGCTTTTCTCACCCAGGATCCCGCTCCAGCCGGATCAGCGTAACCCGTTGCCAGGCGCCACGCTCGTCGTAGTCGCGCACCAAGTGCAGCAGGTGGCGGCCTTCCGGCCCTTCCGGAAACCAGCCTAGGCTGACGGAAAAGCGGCGATCCCGATGCAGGGTGGGGATGGGCAAGGGATCCGGCCCGCCAATCCACAGCCCCCCCGGCAAGGGATCCCAGGGGCTGGTCCAGTCTGGTTCTGAGAGATCGACGTTGGTTTCGCTGAGCAGGCTGTCAGTGGCAGAAAAGCTCTGGGCGATCCCCCGCCATCGCCCTTGCAGGGCCAGGCCTAGTTGCGCCTTGGTAAGTGAGGGAAAGTCGGCAGCAAGATCCAGCGCTTGGCCGCGCCGCTCCAAGATGACGGTCACCCCCACCAAGCGGCCCTGGGCGTCCCACTGTTGCACCAGCCGCGCCTTGCGATCCCCCCAGAGGAAGCCCTGCTCGACAGCAAAATCGCCAAATGGCGCCAGTTGCAGCCGCCCGTTGGAAAAGGAGCCATCGGGGAAAAAGCGCAAGCCGGGCGAGAAATCCTGATAAACCCAGCTCTGGTGGCTTTCGGGGGTAGGGGATCCCTCTAGGGGGTAGTAGGCATTGGTTTGGCGGATCCCGCCCAAATCCAAAGCTTCAAAGGTGATGAGGCTGCGCTTTTGGCCCGCCAGCTCCCAGCCATGAGCCGTGGGTCGGTAGTTGGAAAAGAGGCCCTGCCATGTTCCTAGGTGCAAAGCTAGACACTGTCTCTGGGTTTTCATAAAGCGATGGAACTGTTGCGGACGGGGAAGAATCCCCGGGGGAGTACTCTCTCTTTGGCTCGCCGCTTGCCTATGGTTTGGCTAGCTCTGGAGTGGGTGGCAACCCCCAGGGGCTCCTTCGAAGCAACCATTGCGGGGTACTGGCCCTCTAACCAGTTTCCTTAAAGGAGCCTAGAATCCGTACTTCTGGCTCCAGAAGTATTGACCACTGCTGATAAACCTTTTCCTGCGCCAGGCGAATCAGGCGATAGATGTCGCTGGCGCTGGCCTGGCCACAGTTGAGGATGAAGTTGGCATGGCGCTCGGAGATCTGGGCCCCGCCAATCCGGTAGCCCTTTAGACCGGCCTGCTCAATTAACCAGCCGGCAGGGTAGGTTTCGGGGTTGCGAAAGACGCTGCCACAACTGGGCAGATGATAGGGCTGAGAGCTGAGACGCTGGTTGAGGTTGCGCTGGGTTTCCCACTGCACCTGGGCTGGATCCCGGCCTGGGATCAACTGCAAGGTTGCCCCTATAACCGTCCAGGGCAAGTCTTGCAGGCGAGAGCGGCGGTAGCCAAATTGCAAGGCAGCAGGTTCCAAGCGGCAGGGCTTCTGGTCTTCATCCAAAATCTGCACTTCCACCAGCACATCCGCCATGGCGCGCCCATGGGCGCCGGCATTCATCACCACCGCTCCCCCCAGCGTGCCTGGGATCCCGATGGCCCATTCCAAGCCGCTCCAGCCCCGCTTGGCAGCTACCCGCGCTAGGTTGACCAAAGGTTCTCCGGCAGCGGCCCAGATCCTTCCCCCCTCCAACAGTTGCAGCCCGCGCAAACGCCGGGTGTGGACAACCAGCCCCCTCAACCCCGCATCGCTGATGAGCAGGTTGCTACCTGCCCCCAACAGGGTGACAGGGATCCCTTCGGCCCGCGCCCAGGCCAAACACTGCTGCAGCTCCAGGTTGCTGCCGGGCTCACAATACCACTCCGCCTTGCCACCCACGCGGAAGGTGGTCAGAGGAGCCAACGGGATCCCCGCTTGCATCCGCCCAGAAAGCCGGGCAACGCAGGAGGCATTGGGCACGCAGGGAGCTGTAGTCATGATGCCAATACCTCAGAAGCCCCCATCTCCCCGATCCCATTCTCCGCTTGCCCCGGCAATTTTTCCTCCAAGTCTGCCAGAGCCTGCTCCCCCACCTGAGCCGCATAGGCCCGCATCGTAGCGGCTATCTGCTGATTGAGATCGCCTGCGCCCAAAAAAATGGCGAGATCTCCAGGCTGCAAAACAGAGGCCAACACCTGCGGCAATTCCCGCAAAGAAGACACATAGCGCACCTGGGGATGGTGCTCCGCCACCGCCACAGCCAACCGCAAGCTGTCAGAACGCTCCGGCGCCGGCTCTCCGGCCCCGTATGTGGGCACGATCACCACCACATCTGCATTCTCGAAGCAGCGGGCAAAATCTTGGAACAAGGCGGCCAAGCGGCTGTGGCGATGGGGCTGAAACACCGCCACCACCCGCCGCTGCTGCAGATGGGCCGCCCGCAGCGTGGCGCGAACCTCGCTGGGATGGTGGGCATAGTCATCGATAAAGGTGACCCCGCCCACCTCGCCCTTGGCTTCAAAGCGGCGCTGCACCCCCCGAAACTGGGCCAGAGCAGAGGCAATCACGGGGAACTCCAAGCCCAACTGCCTCCCGACGGCAACGGCGGCCAAAGCGTTGCTGAGGTTGTGGGATCCCAGCACCTGCAGGCGGAGCTGGCCGAGGAGGGATCCCTTCTCCCAGATCTCGGCGGAGGTAAAGTCCGCGGCATAGACGATCTCGCGCGCCTGGTAGTGGGCTTGGGGATGGCCGGCCAGGCTGTAGCCAATGTCCACCGCCAGGTGGGTGGCCACGTTGGGGCAATCTAGGCAAGCCACCAGGGTTTGGCTCTGCTGCCCGTACTGCTGAAAGGCCCGGATTACCTGCTCCAGATTGGCATAGTGATCCGGGTGATCTAGCTCAATGTTGGTGATCACGCCAATCTTGGGGTAAAGCCGCACCAGGGATCCATCCGACTCATCCACCTCCGCCACCAAATATTCCCCCTGGCCCAGACGGGCGTTGCCATCCCAGGCATCCATCTCCCCACCGATAATCAAGGTGGGATCCCAGCCCGCGGCCAGCAGCACATAGCCAATCATGCTGCTGGTGGTGGTTTTGCCATGGGTGCCTGCTACACCAATGCTGGGGCGATGGTTAAACAAGGCGGCCAGTAAATCGGCTCGATGCCAAACCTTTAATCCCTTGTCTAGAGCCGCTGCCAATTCCGGGTTGCTGGGACGGATGGCGCTGGAATAGACCACCTGGGGATCCCCGGCCAAACCCTCTAGAGTGTGGCCCTGAATAAAGCGTACCCCCAAGGCTTCCAGGCGACGGGTACGGCCATTGGCGGCAATATCTGAGCCGGAAACGCGAAACCCCTGCTTGGCCAAAATGTAGGCTAGGGCCGACATCCCCACTCCGCCGATCCCAACAAAGTGGTAAGCCGGCAGTAGCGGCTTTAACGGATCCAAATTTTTGGCAGGCAGAGATGGAGAACGAGCTGGCGCCGGCACAACGGGATCTTCCCCTGCAACTGTTTCCACCATCGCAACTCCACCTCACTCCTCGCACCACACCTAGAAATTGGCACCTGCAGAAGGGCCCCGAACAGGCCAGATCATATCAGGAATCCCTTGGGTTAGGTAGCCGACGGAGGCCGACAACCGAAGATCAGCCGAAGAAAAACAAGTACCCGAAAAATAAACACATGAGAAAAACCTGGACATCCTCGCCCCATAAACTTTACATTTATTAAAGAATTGCAACTGTAACGACCGTCCCCAACCGCAAAACTAAACGGGCAGGGAACGATGAATCAGCGGCTACTCTGGTCTATTGCGGGAGCTGGATTGCTGGCCGGAGCCGGGCTGGCCTGGCTGGGACTGAGCCAGCAGGCGGCCACCCAATCCGTATCAGAAGCAAATGCAGAGGCAACGGAGGAAACGCGGCTACCTCCCCGTATTGGCGCCCTGGGTCGCCTGGAGCCGGAAGGAGAAGTGGTGCGGGTGGCCGGCCCCCCGGGAGAGCGGTTAGGAGAGCTGTTGGTAGCTGAAGGGGATCGCGTGGTAGCAGGCCAAGTGTTGGCGCGACTGGAAAACTATGGCGAGCGCCTGGCGGAGCGGGAGTATGCTGCTGCCCAACTGCAAGAAGCCCGCGCCCGACTAGAGGCCGAGACCCGCTTTGGCCAAGCCCAAGTTGAAGAGGCGCGCACCCGCCTCAACCGTCTAGACGAACCGCAACAGTTGCAGATCCGATCCCAGGAAGCGGTGGTGGAGCGCCTTCGGGCGGAGCTGGCCGATGCTGAGGCCAACCTGGCTCGCTTTCAGACCCTGTGGCAGGAGGGGGCTATCTCCCAGCAGGAGCTAGACCAGAAGGCTCTGCTGGTGCGGCAACGGCAGGAGGACTTGCGGGCCGCTGAGGCCACTCTGGATCAACTGCGCCTGGCCCGCGAGCGGGATCTGCGCAACGCCCAAGCCCAGGTGCAAGCCGCTGAAGCAGGGCTGAGGCGGGCCCAAGCGCAAGTGCAACTGGGATCCCTGGCCCGCAACCTGGAGCTGGCAGAAGCCCGCCTGGAGCGCACCCTCATCCGCGCCCCCCGGGCCGGCCAGGTGCTCAAGATCCACACCCATCCTGGGGAAGTTATCGCTGCCGACAAAGGGATCCTCGAGCTGGGCAACACCGACCAGATGATGGTGGTGGCGGAGGTCTACGAAACCGACATCCTGCGGGTGCGGCCCGGACAACGGGCCACCATCAGCAACCGCGCGCTGCCAGAAACGCTGCAGGGCCGGGTCGAGCGCCTGGGCCTGCAAATCGGCAAGAAAGATGTGCTCAACACCGACCCCGCCGCCGATGTGGATGCGCGTGTGGTGGAGGTGTATATCCGCCTGGATCCGGAAAGCAGCGCCCGCGTGGCTGGCCTGACCAACCTGCAAGTAGATGTGGCCATCGAGGTCGAGGGGTAGGGGGGGGGACGATGTCCGGCTTGTTCAGCGTAGCGTTTATCGGGCGCCGCATCCCGTTGGCCTGGCTGCAGTTGACGCGGGAGAAGATCCGCCTGCTGGTGGCCCTGGCGGGCATTGCCTTTGCCTGCATCCTTATGTTCATGCAGTTGGGCTTCCAAGACAGCCTGCTGGAGAGCGCCATCCGCTTCCACGTCGCCCTCAAGGGGGAGATCTTCCTGGTCAGCCCCCAGTCCAACGCCCTCATTGCCATGAACACCTTTTCCCAGCGGCGGCTGTACCAGGCACTGGGCTTTGAGGGGGTACGGGCCATCTCGCCCGTCTATGTGGGCTTTGCCCTCTGGAAAAACCCCCAGACCCGCCGCACCCGCAGCATCTTTGTGGTGGGGGTGGATCCCTCTGCCGACCTGCTGGAGTTGCCGGAGCTGACCCCCGACAAGTTGGAGGAGATCAAGAAGGCGGACGTGGTGCTCTTCGACCGCCGCTCCCGCAGCGAGTTTGGCCCCATCCCGGAATGGTTTGAGTCCGGTCGAGAGGTCTTTACCGAGGTGGGGAACCGCCGCGTCCAGGTGGGGGGTCTGTTTGAGATGGGGGCTACCTTTGGCGCCGACGGCACCATCCTCACCAGCGACCTCAACTTCCTGCGCATTTTTCCCCAGCGGGAGCGCGGCCTCGTGGATATCGGTGTGGTGCAACTGCAGCCGGGGGTGGATCCCCAGCTGTTGGTGCAGCAGATGCGGGCTTTGCTGCCGGAGGATGTGCGGGTGCTGTCGCGGGCAGAGTTTATCGATATGGAGCAAAGCTACTGGGAGGAGGGCACGGCCATCGGCTTTATTTTCGGCCTGGGGGTGGCCATGGGTTTCATCGTCGGCATTGTGATTGTCTATCAGATCCTCTATACCGATGTGTCGGATCACCTGGCAGAATATGCCACCCTTAAGGCCATGGGCTACACGGATACTTACTTGCTGGGGGTGGTGTTTCAAGAAGCTATTTTGCTGGCCGGTCTGGGATATATTCCCGCTTTTGCCCTGGCGGTTTTGCTCTACGATTTGACGGCCAATGCCACGTTGCTGCCAATTGCCATGACCTTCAGCCGGGCGGTGCTGGTGCTGCTCCTGACGGTGAGCATGTGCTTTATCTCAGGGGCCATTGCCGTGCGGCGGCTGCGGGCAGCCGATCCCGCCGATATCTTCTAAAGTTTTGGCAAGGCGTTGCATGGGGGAGGGGGGAATGGATTGTTGAATGGCTTGAACTCAACTGCCCAAAAGCTTCTGGGATCCCTTTAAAGGCCTTCGGCCAAAGGTTTCTGGATGGTTCAATCGCGGCAGTTCCCACGATGGCCCACGATAAGTTGTCAACCCAAGTTGTTTGAGATTTTGAGTTCCCTATGCGGCCTTTCCTTCTCGATCAAGCCGCCCTCGCCTCCACCCAAAATGCCGTTGAGCCGGTGGTCAAAGCCGAAGGGGTGAACCACTACTTTGGCGAGGGATCCCTGCGCAAGCAAGTGCTTTTTGACATCAACTTCGTTTTGCAGCCGGGGGAGATCGTGTTGTTGACCGGCCCCTCCGGCTCCGGCAAGACCACGCTGCTCACGCTCCTGGGGGCTTTGCGCTCGGTGCAGGAGGGCAGCTTGCGGGTGTTGGGGCAGGAGCTGCGGGGCGCCCAGCCCAACACCCTCATCCAGATCCGCCGCCAGGTGGGGTACATCTTCCAGGCCCACAACCTGCTGCGCTCCCTGACGGCAGCTCAAAATGTGCGTATGGCTCTGGAGCTGCACAACGGCCTTTCCGCCCAGGAAGCCCAAGAGCGGGCGGAAGCGATGCTGGCGGCGGTGGGTCTCGAGGATCGCGTCCACTACTACCCCGAACAACTTTCGGGTGGGCAGAAGCAGCGGGTGGCCATTGCGCGGGCCCTGGTCAGCCACCCCAAACTGGTGCTGGCCGACGAGCCGACGGCAGCCCTGGACAGCAAGTCGGGCCGCGAGGTGGTGACCCTGATGGAGAAGTTGGCGCGGGAGCAGGGCTGCACCATCCTGATGGTGACCCACGACAACCGCATCCTCGACATCGCCGACCGGGTGCTGCACATGGAGGATGGACGGCTGGAGAGCCAGCCCCTTGCCTAGTTTGCCCCGTTGGAGGCGTGGCGGCGGTACCAGTCGATGGTGCGCTGCAGCCCTTCCCGCAGCCCCACCTTGGCCACAAAACCAATCCTCTCACGGGCCTTGGAGACGTCCAGGCAGCGGCGCGGCTGGCCGTTGGGCTTGTCCGTTTGCCAGCGGATCTCGCCGCGAAACTCCATCAGCTCGCAGATGAGGGCAATGAGATCCCGAATGGAGATCTCCTCTCCGGTGCCCAGGTTCAGGGGCTCGGAGCTATTGTAGAGCTGGGTGGCCAGGAGAATGCCGCGGGCGGCATCTTCGGCGTAGAAAAACTCGCGGGTGGGGCTGCCATCTCCCCACACCTCCACGTAGTTCTGGCCCCGCTGTTGGGCTTCATGCACCTTGCGGATCAAGGCCGGGATCACGTGGGAAGTTTTGAGATCGAAGTTGTCCATGGGGCCGTAGAGGTTCACCAGCAGGAGGTAGATGCCGTTGAAGCCATATTGCTGCCGGTAGGCCTGCAGTTGCACCAGCAGGGCTTTCTTGGCGATGCCGTAGGGGGCGTTGGTCTCCTCCGGGTAGCCATTCCAGAGATCCTCTTCCTTGAAGGGGACGGGGGTGAACTTGGGATAAGCGCAAATGGTGCCCACGCAGACAAACTTCTCCACCCCGGCTAGATAAGCGGCGTGGATGAGCTGGGATCCCATGATCAGGTTGTCGTAGAAGAGCTCCGCCGGCTTGGCCTGGTTGAGGCCGATGCCGCCCACATGGGCCGCCAAATGGATGACGACATCTTGCCCCTGCACCACCTCTTGGCAGACTTCCCAGCAGCGCAGGTCGTGGGTGCGGGAGCGCGGGATCCGCACCTGCTCCGGCTTCACCCCCAGCACTTGCAACTGCTGCAGCACATGTTTGCCCAAAAAGCCGCTTCCCCCCGTGAGCAAGATGCGCTTTTGGCTGAGATCGATGGCAGTAGACAAGCTGTTGGGCATCATGGTGAGTGCGGAAAATCCCCGGCTTCCATTATGGGGCAGAGGGGCTGCTCCTCTCCTAACTGCTCGAGCTTGCAGGTTTCTTCCCTCCCTTTTCCAGCTCTGCCTGCAGCCGCTTCTGGGCCGCCTGTAGGGCTTGCGCCAGTTTCTCGGGCTGCTTGCCACCGGCCTGGGCCAAGTTGGGCCGCCCACCCCCACCACCGCCAGCGAGTTTGGCAATCTCGCCGATAAAGGAGCCCGCCTTGAGGCCAAGTTGCTGCACCGCCGGGCTAAAGGCGGCCACCAGGCTGACCTTGCCGGCTTCCGGCACCGATCCCAGCACCACTGCCCCTTCCCCTAGCCGCTGCAGCAGGTGCTCGGCGGCGGTTTTAAGCGCCTCAGGAGGAGTGGATCCCAATTCCGCCACCAAGATCCTGAGGTTCCCAACCGATACTGCCTGGGGCAAGAGCTGCTCTGCCTGGAGCAGGGCCAGCTGGCTGCGGGCCTCCTCAAGCGCCTTCTGGGTAGCCCTCAGCTCCGCCTGTAAAGCCGCTACCCGCTCTGGGATCTCCTGCGGCTTGGCCTTGAATTGGGCGCTCAGCTCCCGCACGACGCTATCCCGCTCGTTTAGGTATTCCAGCACCGCTGGCCCCGCTACAGCCTCGATGCGGCGGATCCCGGCGGCTACCCCACTCTCGGAGATGATCTTGAACAGGCCGATCTCGGCAGTGTTGCTGACGTGGGTGCCGCCACAAAGCTCCATCGACACCCCCGGAAAGTCAACCACGCGCACCTCGGCACCGTATTTTTCCCCAAACATGGCCACCGCCCCTCTGGCTTTGGCCTCTGCCAGGGGCAGAATGGCTACCTGAGCCGGATGGGCCTCAGCAATCCAGGTGTTGACCAGATCCTCAACCTGCTGCAGCTCTTCGGGGGTAAGGGGACGCGACAGGGTAAAGTCAAAGCGCAGCCGGTCAAAGGCCACCAGGGATCCCGCTTGGCTGATGGAGGGATCGACCACTTTCTTAAGGGCTGCCTGCAAGAGGTGGGTGGCTGTGTGGTGGGCCTGGGCGCGCCGCCGACAGGCCAGGTCAATCTGGGCCTGCACGGGATCCCCCACCCGCAGGATCCCCCGCTCCACCCGGCCTAAGTGGACAAACAGATCCCCCCGCTTTTGCACATCCTCCACCCGTACCAACACTCCGTCCCCGGCCAGGTAGCCGCGATCGCCAATTTGCCCCCCGGACTCCGCATAAAAAGGCGTGCGATCCAAAACCACCTGCACCACCTGCCCCGCCTCTACCTGAGGCACCGACTTCCCTTCCACCAGGAGCGCCTCCACCACGCCGCGGGCAGAGGACTGGTTGTAGCCGAGAAACTCCGTCTCGATTAAAAACTCAGCCAGCTCGTCCAGGGATCCCTGGGCCATGACGTCGAGGGTTTGGTGAGCGGCGCGGGCCCGCTGCCGCTGTTTTTCCATCTCTTGCTCAAAGCCCTGGACATCCACGCTAAAGCCGTGCTCCTGGGCAATTTCCTGGGTCAGCTCCAACGGGAAGCCGTAGGTGTCAAAGAGCTTGAAGGCGTCGACACCGGAGATCTGCTTTGGCGCGCCAGTGGCGGTGACGTTGGCAAACAGATCAAACAGCAGCCGCTCCCCCCGCTCCAGAGTCTTGAGAAACTGCTCCTCTTCCCGCTGCAGCTCGGCTTTGATCACCGCCTCCCGCTCCCGCACCTCGGGATAGGCCGCCTCCGCCAACTGGATGGCCGTCTCCACCACTGGCCAGGTAAAGGGCTCGCCGATCCCCAAGAGGCGCCCGTGGCGCACCATCCGCCGGATCAAGCGCCGCAGCACGTAGCCCCGATCCACATTCGAGGGGATTACCCCGTCGGCAATCAGATGCATCACCGCCCGCGCGTGATCCCCAATAACCTTGAGGGAGACTTTCTGCTCGGGGCTGGCCCGGAAGTAGTCCACCTGAGCGATCTCAGCCGCCTTCTGCACAATGGGGAAGATCAAATCTGTCTCATAGTTGTTGGGGACTCCCTGCAACACCTGAGCCAGCCGCTCCAGCCCCAGGCCAGTGTCGATGTTTTGCTTGGCCAAGGGAGTGAGGCGGCCCTCGCTGTCCCGGTTGAGCTCCATGAACACCAGATTGTAGATCTCCAGAAAGCGGGAGTCGTCCCCTAGGTCAATCTGCTCATCCCCTAGCTCCGGCTTGAAGTCGTAGTAGATCTCGGAGCAAGGGCCACAGGGGCCGGTGGGGCCGGCAGCCCAGAAGTTGTCCTCCTCCCCCATGCGCCGGATGCGGTGGGGCGGGATCCCAATCTCATTGCGCCAGAGGGCAAAGGCCTCCTCATCTTCTCGAAAGACGCTCACCACCAGGCGCTCCGGCGGCAGGCCAAACACCTCCGTCACCAGCTCCCAGGCCCAGGTGATGGCCTCTTTTTTGAAGTAGTCGCCGAAGCTGAAGTTGCCCAGCATCTCAAAAAAGGTGTGGTGGCGAGCCGTCCGTCCCACGTTCTCGATGTCGTTGGTGCGTACGCATTTCTGGGCAGTCGTGACCCGTGGGTACTCCGGATCCCGATGCCCCAGGAAGATGGGCTTGAAGGGTAGCATGCCGGCGATGGTCAGCAGCACCGTGGGATCCTCCGGCACCAAGGAGGCGCTGGGCAGTACCTGGTGGCCCCGCTGGGCGTAGAAGTCCAGAAAAGCCTGCCGGATGGCGGCACCGGAGAAGGATGGAGACATGGTCAAGGCGAAGAATAACTGTATTGATAATTCTAGGTTTTTTGCCGCTGGGGCAGTTGAACTCTTGAGGTCTGGATTTTGTCGGCACCGCCCGCCAAAGCAGAAAAATCTAAGCGATTTCTCCGATTGAGCCCGCGTGGGCAAACGCTAGGATCAGCCTGTTGGAGCCAGATGTACAAGATTTTTCTCCCCTTGGTCTAGGCTAGATGTATCTCTGGCAACGCGCTTGCCCGCCCATCAGCCTCGTCTCGGTTACCTAGCCGTCAGTCGGTAGCGCTTGGAGGGGTATGCCCACCTGCTATTGTCTCAATCCTGACTGTCTGCAGCCAGAAAATCCACCGGATGCCTCCACCTGTGCCTCCTGTGGCCAGCCGCTGCTGGTGCGCAATCGCTACCGGGCCTTCAAGCGTCTGGGGCAGGGGGGATTTGGCGCCACCTTCTTGGCCCGCGATGAGGACATGCCCTCCAAGCCCTGGCGGGTGATCAAGCAGTTGCGCCCGGCTGAAAATTCGCCCCAACTGGCCAGGCTGGCGGAGGAACTGTTTAACCGCGAGGCTGAGGTGTTGGAGCGCCTGGGGGAGCATTCGCAAATCCCCAAGCTCTACGCCCACTTCCAAGAAGGCGGCCAATTCTACTTGGTGCAGGAGTTTATCGAGGGGATCACGCTTTCTCAGGAGATGCGGCGCAATGGGCCTTTCTCCGAAGAACAAGCCCGGCAAGTGATGCAGGAGGTGCTGCTGATCCTCAACTATGTCCACAGCCAGAACACCGTCCACCGCGATATCAAGCCGGCTAACCTGATTCGCCGCAAAGAAGATGGCCGCCTGGTGCTAATCGACTTTGGGGCGGTGAAGCAGCTTGGGCCGGGCCACAAGTCGTCGGAGGAGGGAACGGCGATTCGCTCCCTGGGCTTTTCTCCGCCGGAGCAGATGGCTGGCCAGGCGGTGGGCCCCGCCAGCGATCTCTACGCGCTGGCCGCCACTTGCATCAATTTGATGACTCTGGAGTCGCCGGCCAAGTTTTACGACCACAACACCGGCCAATGGGATTGGTCGGATCGCCTGCAGCTCAGCCCTGAGTTCGACGCCATTTTGCGCCGCATGCTGCAGCCGGCCATCAGCCAGCGCTTTGCCACGGCTACCGAGGTGCTGCGGGCTCTGCAAGGGATCCCGGTGCAGGAGGGCCCCCTTTCCTCGCCGGTTCTCTTGCCCAGTTCTCCGTTGACTGCCGATTCCAGCCCGTTGCTGATCTCCGACCAGTGGGCCAAACGCCGTTCAACCGCTCTCCCCCTGGCCCGAACAGATGGGTTCTCGCCTGCGCCGCTCCCTCGGTCCGGTGCGGGAGGCATGCTGCCCGTGGGAGCGGTTCCCACCGGTTTTACCCAACTGGGCCAAGCCAGCCGCATCACTGGCAGCGGGCAGATCAAGCCAGCCACCCCGCCGCGGATCCCGTCTTTGGCGGGGGCGGATCTGCGGGGCAAGTCTTTCGCCAACCAGAACTTAGCCGGTTATGACTTGCGCTGCGCCGATCTGCGGGGGGCCGATTTTTCAGGGGCCAATTTGCAGGGAGCCGATCTGCGCGGGATCCGCTTCAACACACCGCAACCCCGCTGGCTGCGCTTTTTGAGCCGGCTCCTCGGCTCGGCCAAGACCCTGGGAGGGATCCTAGCAGGCCTGGGAGGGCTCTTGGGAGCTGGGAGCCTGGCGTTTTTGCTCGTCCACCTCACCACGCGCAATGTGGTTTATGCCTTGGGAGCGGCTGGGATTGCTTTGGTGGTAGCCGGGTCGGTGCTCTGGTCTGCAGGCGGCAGGACTTCCCTGCCACGCCAAGCTGAAGAAAAGGGCAAGCGCTTCACCAGCTTTTACAAAGCGGATCTGCGAGGGGCGCAGATGGATAGGAAGCTGCGGGAGTTCGCCCGCCGCCAGGGTGCCATCGTGAGCTAGAGCGGATCCGTTCCCGCCTTAGGCTATGGGAGGAAGCCCGCTGCGGATAGCCTGGCTCACCTGCTCCGCCAGAGGCCGGCAGGCTACGGCTTTCCCTTGCCGCCGATCCCCCGCCTGGTCGTAAAAAACAATGCCTTCGGCGCGGGAAAGGCCCAGGGCCAAAAAGAGCAGCTCCAAAACCCCAAAGGAGGTGGCCTCCAAGTCCGGCGCTTGCTCCCGCAGTTCCGCCAGCGTGGCTTGAGCATCTTCCAGGTGGCCAAAGGCCGGGATCCACAGCTGGCCGATGGGTTCGAATCCTGGGGGGGACTCCGTCCCGGCGGATCTTTCTACCACCCGCACCGTCAGCCAGCCGCCATCGGGGTAGCGCAAGGTGGTGTACTGCAGGTGATCCAGGTGTTGGGCCACCTGGGTGAGCACCTCTGCGACCTGTTGCATCGCCGCTGTCGGGATCCCGTTCTGCGGGGCCTCCTCTACCAGCGTTGCGGCCTGGGCCGCCAGACTAGATACCATGATTGACAACCATCCTTACTTAGGTTCAAAATGGGTATTCGCAGCTCCTGGGGCTGTAGTTCAATTGGTTAGAGCACCGCCCTGTCACGGCGGAAGTTGCGGGTTCGAGCCCCGTCAGCCCCGTACCTGTTAGGAACACTGTAGCCTACATCGGCAAGCAGGTCAGCACTGCTATCATAGGTACCTTGCTCCGTTAGGGTAGGGAGATGTGTGCCTTGCGGTATCTGCGCCCGGATTTGCTTCACCTCAAGTCCTATGATGCCGTGCCGCCCCAAGCTGCCGACAAGTTGGATGCCAACGAGTTTCCTTGGGATTGGCCGGCGGGCTTCAAGCAGAAACTCTCCCTCCTCTGGGAAAAAGGGATCCCGAGCAACCGCTACCCCGATGCTCATCACCGGGGCCTCAAGCAGGCCATTGCCGCCTATGCCGGGGCAGATCCTGCCCAGATTAGCCTGGGCAACGGCTCCGACGAGCTCATCCGATCCCTATTCATTGCCACCTGCCTGGGCGGAAGGGGTGGCATTCTGGTGCCAGAGCCTACCTTTTCTATGTACGCCATCCTGGCCCAGAGCCTGGGGATCCCAGTGGTGCGGGTGCCCCGCCACCCTGAGACGTTTGCCCTGGATCTGGAGCGGTGTCAACAGGCGATAGCGGAGCAGCAGGTGCGGGTGGTGTGTTTGGTGGATCCCAATTCGCCCACCGGCAATGGCCTGAGCACCGCCGAGTGGGAGTGGGTGGAAGGGTTGCCCGCCGAGATTTTGGTGATCCTCGATGAGGCCTATTTCGAGTTCAGCCAACACACGGCCCTGCCCAAGCTGGCGGAGCACCCCAACTGGGTTATCTTGCGCACCTTCTCCAAGGCCTTTCGCCTGGCAGCTCACCGGGTGGGCTATGCCATCGGCCATCCGCAGCTCGTCCAGGTGCTGGATGCCATCCGCCTGCCCTACAATCTCTCGGCCATCTCCCAGTGGGCCGTTCAGATTGCCCTGGAACATGCCGAGGAGTTTTTGGCCGACCTACCCCTTATCCGTCAGGAACGGGAAGCCCTCTACCAAGCCCTGCAGGAGCTGCCGGGGGTGCGGGTGTGGCCTAGCCAGGCCAATTTTCTCTACTTCCGGGTGGCAGGATGGGATCCCCAGGATCTGCAGCGGGCCTGGCAAGAGCTGGGAACTTGTGTGCGCTGTACCGGCGGCGGGCTGCGCCTAACGGTGGGCACCCCTGAAGAAAACCAACGCGCCCTGGAGCGCCTGCAGCAGATCTTGCGGTAGGTGGCTCTACTTCCAACTCCTGCTCAACCTGGGCCGAGAAATCGCTGGATCAGGCCATAAACTTGCTGGAGCTGCCTCTCGTTGAGCCGCTTCAGTTCTTCGCGGATTGCCACTTGCAGTCTTTGAGCCTCAGTTTGCTCCCGCTCCAGCAGCCAACTCTGAACAGGGCTGGGGTGCTCCACGAAGTCGTGTAGCCAGGGATCCCGTTCCTCCAGCTCAGGCTCTGCCTGGGGCAGTTGCTCACGCCAGCGCTCTTGCGCGCGGCTAAACTCCTCTGCCAAAAGATCGGTCGGTCGTCCCTCCGCCTGCAGAGAATCTCGATACTTCTTGTGAACCAAAAGCCAGCGCTGCCGAATCTGAGAGCGTTGCCATCTTGGGATTCTACCGATTCCGTTTTCAGCAAAGCGCTCATAAAACCTGAGCGCGTCTCGGTAGCGGCCCAGTCGCTCATAGGCCAGGCCCACCTCCAGCGGTTGCAGCCACCAAGCGTGCTCCCCGCGCACACTGCTTACCACTTCCTGCAGAAAATCCCGCAGTCCAGGGAGCTTCCACCTCAGCTCATCCCAGTTGGTTGCCATGTCTCGAGCCATGCTGGCCACCAACTCGTAGTCATGTCCGCGCTGCCACGCCTGTGGGTGGGCCTGAACCACTTCCCAAAGCCTGCCCCACTCGCGGCGCCGGATCAGGATTCGCAGCAGCAGCGGCCACTCTTTCAAGCGCTCCAGGCTGAGGATGACATCGTTGATGTACTCCTCCCACTCGCCCGCGAGGGGACGTCCCGCCTCCTGCCATTTGCTCACCACTGCTGCGTCCTGCCGGTCTTTGGATAGCCACCTCACCTGGCCAGGCGGCTTCTCCAATTGGATCTTGGCCCGGTAGTAGTAGGAATGCTCCGTTTGGCCACCTTGATCCCAAATGGCAACTGCCTCCTCAAGTTTCTGTTGCTGGAAATAACAGATGCCGAGAATTTTGTGATATTGCCCTGCGAACGGCTGCCGCTGGCCAAGAAAGGCCAAACGCTCCCTCAAGGCCTCAAGGGTCTCTTGCCAAAAAAGTTCACGGTCCTCCAGCTTAGAACGAAAAGTCTCTAGATTATCGAAAACTTGCTCCAGCTCCACCAAAAACTTCTCCACACAAACCTTCCAGGTGGGATCCGAATGCTTCGGGCTGACCTCAACGCTCAACCAATCTCGCACTCGAACTATCTGTCGAAAGCGCTCCATGGACTTGGCAGAGCTGTTTTGGGTTACCACCATCAAATCCACCAGAGGACTGTAGTCGGGGATCTCGGAGCACCTGGCAAAGTGAGTGGGACGATGCTGCTGTAACTCTAACCAAGCTTTTGCCTTCCAAAAGCACTCCCAGGCTTCCCGGATGAGATGTCTATTGGGTAGGGCGGATCTTTCCAGGCTTAAAAACTGACGACCTGCAGGAACGTAATCCCTCTGCAGCTTGAGGATCCAAGCTTGGCATTCCTGTTCTAATTTCTGGTTGCCTGCCTGCCGAGCAAAAGCGCGTGCATCTTCCAAGAGCTCAGGATTTCCCTCCTCTACCCCTCGCCTAAGAAACCCAAGAGCCAAGTCCAGGACATCCTGTAAGTTTTTATCCGTCCAGTATTGGATGCCGGTGCCTGGAGCGAAGCCCGCCAGTACAGGCGGATGCGTTTGCCATTGGGATCGATCGGGCTGCAAATGAGAGTGATTGAGCCAAAAGTCAATCTCCAAGGCAGGATCCCAAAATTCCCGCCAGCCAACTGCGGTATCCACAACAGCTAAGGCTTCGATGGGGCGGGTAATACCAACGTATAGCTGGTTGAGAAAATAATGTAGCTGTAGGGATACTTTCTCTGCAGGTTCTTGAGCATAGTGGTTAAGCCTTCTGCTAAAGTTTTGTCGATAGTAGTCGCCAAACTTGTAGAGAATAATCTTTTTGAACTCCATGCCCTTGACAGCGGTAACAGTCTGCAGCAGCGCCGGCTTGAGATTTTGCTCCAGCTCTTCGGCAAAAACTCTCTGGAGTTCGGGATCTTGGCGCACGTAGTCCAGCTCCTCTCCTATGGGACAAGGCAGGATGCAAACTGTACCCGTGCTGTTCCTGAGCATACTCCTCAGCTCATGTTGAGTTAAGTTCTTGTCCTGGCCATCCAGCACAAACTTTTGAGCTGGCCTACCCGGTTCCTGAAAACGCCAAGGCTGCTGTGGATAAATCCCCCGATCATTGCTAAGAACTCGCCGCCACAGGTTAACCAGGTTGCTAAAACGAGTGATCTGAGGGCTACAGCGGTAGTTATTTTTTAACTCTCGGGGACTTGGAATCTCGAGAGAATGACTCGGCAACAAGTAAGCATGGATATGCTTGTAGAGATGGCTCCTTAGAGCATCCCAACGAAATCCTGTAGGATTGATCGTTTGCAGGGGATCCCCAGCAAAAGCATAAGGTAAACGCTCGATAGCCCAATCCAGCTTATATTTTCCCCAAGGTGACAAGCAGAAAACAATATTCAGCTCAAGCTGGGTAAAGTCTTGAACCTCATCACAGAAAATGACCGGATGAATTGATCTAAGACAACCATTCTGTAGGACATCTCTAGCCAAATCTTGATCGTCCCAGTAGCCTTCGTAGGTAGTTCGTTCCTGATAACCTCGCCAAACTTGCTTGTATATTCGATCAAAGACTTCTACATCTACAGTGCGGTCAGCTTGAGGCAATTCCCGATAGCAATCTGGATCCAAGTAGTCGCTTACTTCATAGCCCTTGATCAGAGTGCGAATCGTATGCCAAGCTAACTCTATATCGCTGCGGCCGCGGTACCAGCTCCGAAATCGATAAAAATTGACATATCGCTCCAGTTGATAGCGTTCTTGTCTCTCCGGCGGAAGACAGCTCAACAGGTAGTCCTGGAAGGTGCTAAAGAAAGCTTGACATCGCCCAATTTCCTCTTCTGAGAAGTCACTGCCTCTCTCTCGGTAACGATGGTTGACCCGCAAAATTGTACTTACCTTGCTGCGGGCTTGCTGTACTAGACTCGGGCTGTAGGTTAAAAAGAGAGGATGGTACTGAAAGTTTCCTTTGCTTGAATTCTTCAGGTAATGGCTGCAGTAATCAGCAAAACGGTAATACAACATCAGAGATTTGCCGCTTCCAGCTCGCCCGTTGATCAGTAGAGGCATAGAGGTGCTTTGGAGAATTTCTTCTTCCTCCATCGATAAAGCTAAGTTCCCCTCTGTAGTTTCCTGGATTTCCAGCCAGACGTTTTCATCTGCAACCATGTAATCGGGGTAGGCGCGGCGGGCATATCGCTTCCAAATCTCTAAAGATTGTGGGTGTTGGAGAATATCCGGCCGATCGGCCCCCATCCCAAATAGGCAAGTTTGGCGCCCTAGGTCAAACCGCTCTCTCTGCTCCGGAGCGTGGTCGTAAACCCCAATTAAAAATGGAGATAAGACTCTTTCCTGCTCACATACCTGCACCAGGCTGATAGCCAGATGTATCGAGCCTTCCCGCCAGCATCTAACCTCAGCTCCTGGATAAAACAGTGGTAGTTCCTGGTAGAGATTACCTTTCTCATCGCTAATGAATTGCTCTACCGCCCGATACACTTGGCGCCGCTGTTCTAGAGAAAGGGCTTGCACTTGCCGAACCCATTCCCCGCTTTCCAACACCAGTCGCTCCTGGCGGTTGGGAGTATTTAAAAACTGTGTCCAATCGTACAGTTCACTGGGGAGAGGGAGGAGCTGGTTTTGCCGCGCTTCCTCTTGTTCATTTTCCGCTTGCCTTTGTGCCAGCCAGGCCTGTAGCTGATCGTCAGGCACCCAGTTCCTCACCCGCTCTTGATAGCCGGGATCCTGCCGCCGCTCCAGGAACTCTCGGTACTCGTGGCTGCCTCTCCCCCAAAGGCCAAACAAGACCAAAACCGGCACCTCTCCCAGATAGCGCAGATCACCCACCAAGCGAACATTGCGCCGGAGGTTGCGCTTCCAGTAGGGGTAGCGAACGTCGAACAACCGGCTTAAAAGGGTGCGATCCCCCTGCGATAGCCGTTCTATCAGCTCCTCGAGGTTGTATGGCGCTCCTGCCTCCAAAACTTCTTCTAGACAATACACGTACATGGGATCCCACTGCTCAAGCTGTCCTGGTTTGAAGGCCATCTTAGAGGCGACCTGCCTTGCCTGTCAGCTCTCTCTCAAAACTTGCTACCAAACTGAGAGACTAACCAAATAACTTCAATTGAAGCTAGGGTTAGAATTTTAAGCTTTGATAAAGTGTGCTGAACTGGTGGGCAAATTAGAGAATCCAAGCTGTTACCGCACGGCCCTAACCCCCATTCCTCTGTCAAGCTGTCTGGCAGCATCCCCAGCAGAAGCCGATCGAACTGGCAGAGAAAAGGTTGCGACAGGGATCCCGCTGGCTCTAGATAAGGTTGTCCAAAGCAAACTTTGGAGAAAGGTGATGGGATCCTCCCCTAGCTGGATCGGTTTGCCCTCCCTGCTGGCAACAGCGGTCTTGGATCATTGAAGCAGAATTGGGTTTGGATCCCATCTCGTCTCAATACAGCTTTTTCCAACGTGGGGGAGTTCTGTAGAACGGTGGGATCCGGTTGTTATCCCTGTTGACCTGTTTTTCAAGAATTGTCCACCCTACTACCCAAGGAGCGGCTATGGAATTGGTTTACTTCACCCCCATCCTCGATGTGCGCCTGCAGCGAAGCACCCTTGACTTCCCGAAGCAGCAGAGCTCTGGAGAGCGCCCTCGCACTTTCTTCCCCACACCATTACAGGTTTGGGAGAGCAGCGAGGCCTACACTGTCCAGCTCTGGGTGCCCGGCGCCGATCGCGAGCGCTTCCACATCGAGGCCACAGCCCAGCAGCTCTCCATTAGCGGTGAAATCCAGCTTCAAGGCCCTGAAGGTGCTGAATTACGCTACCAAGAGGTGGAGCCTCAGCCTTTTCAACGCATCCTCAAGCTAGCCAAAAGCATTCAGCCGGAAAAAGTCTCGGCCATCTACCGGGATGGCATTCTCACCCTCACCCTGCCCAAGGCCGATGCCGTGCAGGCGGTCAAAGTTCAGATAGGAACCTCAACTTCCGCAGCTCCGTCGGAAACTTTAACGGTGGAAAGCCAGCCTGCCTAGTCTCCCTTCTCCCCAAGCAAGAGGGGGCAGGGGTGAGGGAGTTCGCCTAGCTACCCCACTGCACGCCCACCTCGTCCCCTACTTTGAAATCCAAGGTGCGGCTGGCGTTGCCCCGGTTTTGCACAATCTCCACCAAGCCGGAGCTGCCCACCAGGGCAAGCAGCTCGCCCTCACTTCCCTCGGCAAAGGTGGCGGCGGAGCGGATGGTGATCCCCTTGATCCAAGCTCTCCAGTTGCGGCCCTCTACCCAGTTGCCGGGGAGAGTGGTGATGCCGTTGCCGAAGCGGTCGATGGCCTGGATCACGCCGCGGCCGCCGTCGGGCTCTGCCTGAGGTGGTGGCCAGTCCCAGCGAACCAGCTCGGCCACCTCCAAGGGATCCCCCAACTCTGCCAAAGGGATCCCGTTGGCCAGGTGGGCGGCCACCGGGGCAAAAATATCCCGCCCGTGAAAGGTACGGCTGGGAGAAGGAGTGCGCCAGTAGCGGGGTCGGTTGAGTTCCACAGCAGCCAGAGGTGGGGATTGCTCCAAAACGCCGCTGAAGAGGCCATTGTCAGGGCCGACCAAATAGCCTCCTTGGGTTTGGACGGCCACCGCCCTTCGGCTGCTCCCCACCCCCGGATCTACCACCGCCAGGTGAATGGTTCCAGAAGGTAAATGGGGATAGGCCGTCATCAGGGCAAAACGGGCCGCTGCCACATCCTGGGGCGGGATCTCGTGGCTGAGGTCGATCAGTTGGGCTTGGGGCGCGATTCCCCAGATCACCCCTTTCACGATGCCTACGTAGGGATCTTCGAGGCCAAAATCCGTCAGTAGGCTAATGAAAGGCATATACTGTCTCAACGTCATGAACTACCTCACCGCATGGGCAGACGGGTTTCCCCATCTGGGCAAGGCTTTTGTCTCTTCCTCCGCCCCAGTTGCTTCATCGTTCGCGGCAGCGGGACGGAGTCCATCCCGTATACCGAGTCTCCGTTTGCAAAGCGTGGCGCTAGCCATCGTAGAGCTGCAGCATCCAAGACGCACGAGGCGGGTTCCCAGCCCCGGGTGCTGATTAGGTGCAACGTTGTACATAACCATCACTGCCCCCCTGTCCCTCTCTATCGCAAAACCCCAGGCAGAACAGACAGGATAGCGATTGCTCAACCAACATCAGGGATCCTCCCAGTCAGCAGCAGTTGAGGTAGGCAGCGCCCTCAGGAGTTACCTTGCAAGACGGGAAGGCCGGCGCTGTACCTGCCTCCCTCCCCTCGTATACGGGGGGGGGAGTCGGAGGGGGGTCAGGGCCGGGAGGAGGTCAGTTGGAGGATTCCTTTGCCAGTTGCGGCTGCAGCGGCTGCGGCTCGGCAATGTTGGGCAGCTCCAGACAGTAGCCCGCCCCGTAGACAGTTTTGATGTACTGGGGGTGGCGCGGATCTGGCTCCAGCTTGGTGCGCAGATGGCGGATGTGGACGCGGATGGTCTCGATGTCATCGTCAGGCTCGTAGCCCCACACTTCCTGCAGGATTTCGCTGGGGGAGACTGTCTGGCCGTGCCGCTGCATCAGGCAGTGGAGCAGGTCAAACTCCAGGTGGGTGAGCTTAATGGTCTTGCCAAACCACACCGCCTCGAAGCGCTCTGGCACCAGGGTGAGGGGGCCATAGGTGAGGATCTCGCCGTGTTTGGCCGTCTGCGGAATCCGATCGGCACGTCGCAACAGGGCCCGCACCCGCACCAGCAGCTCCTGCACCTCAAAGGGTTTGGTCAGGTAGTCGTCGGCGCCGGCATTGAAGCCCTCGATCTTGTCTTGGGTTTGACCAAGGGCAGTGAGCATCAGGATCGGGATCTCGCTGGTGCGCTCCTCCCGCCGCAGCCGCTGACAAACCGTCAGGCCATCCACCTGGGGTAGCATCAGGTCGAGGATGATTAGATCGGGGAGAACTTGCAGGGCCAGCGCCTGTCCGCGCACCCCATCAGTGGCCTTTACGACCTCATAGCCCGCCAACTCCAGATTGATGCGCAGGATATCCAGAATCGAAGGGTCGTCCTCAATGATGAGTATGCGAGCCATAGCCGGTTGCAGCCCACACTGCGGATAAAACGTTTTGTTAAATCAGCTAACAAGGAGTCCAAAGCTTTACGACTCAAAGTTTACTTAATTCTAGCCTCATTGCAAATCTGGCCGAAAGACAGGCGGGTGGGGTGGCCGCTGGGCAAAGGGCGGAGCTGCCGGCTTCAGGGGAAACCCTTCATCCGGCTTGGCGGGCACGCTTTTTGGGATCCCCTTTGGGAATGGCGGCGATGAGGCGGCGGGTATAATCCTGCTGCGGGTTCCGGTAGATCTGGGAGGCAGGGCCGATTTCCTCGATGCGGCCTCGGTTCATAACCATGATGCGGTCACTCATGAACTTGACCACGCTCAGGTCGTGGGAGATGAACAGATAGGTCAGCCCCAGCTCCTCCTGCAGATCTTTGAGTAGGTTCAGCACCTGGGCCTGTACGGAGACATCCAGAGAAGACACCGCCTCGTCGCAGACGAGCAGGCGCGGCTCCGAAGCCAGGGCGCGGGCAATGCAAATCCGCTGCCGCTGCCCGCCGGAAAACTGATGGGGCAGGCGATCCAGCGCCTCCGGATCCAGCCCTACCCGTTCTAGCAAGCGTTGGGCCCGTTGCCGCCGCTCGGCAGCATTTTTCCCAATTCCGTGCAAAACCATCGGCTCCATAATGCTGGCTCCCACGCTCATGCGGGGATCCAAAGAGGCTGCCGGATCCTGGAAGATAAGCTGGATTTCCCGGCGTAAGCGGCGCAGGTGCCGGGGCGGTAGGCGGAGCCAGTCTTCTCCGTCGTAGATCACCTGGCCGGAACTGGCTTGGATCAGACGCAACAGGGTTCGCCCCAGGGTGGTTTTGCCGCAGCCGGATTCTCCCACCAACCCTAGGGTTTCTCCCGGATACAGATCGAAGCTAATCCCGTCCAAGGCCCGGATCTCGCCCAGCGGGCGGCGAAACAGCCCCTGGCGCACGGGGTAGTGGGTGCGCAACTCCCGCACCTGCAACAGCGGAGGCTGACTTTGCAGCCACCGCAGCCGTTCCTCCTCTTCGGCGGCAGGGATCTCCACCTGCTGCCACTGCTCCTCGACCGAGAGGGATCCCTGACCCGTCTGGAAATCCTGGACGGTGGGCAGCCGCCGCAACCGCCGCTCCAACGGTGGGCGACAGGCTAGCAGGCCACGGGTGTAGGGGTGCTGGGGCTGGCAAAAAATTTGGCTCACTGCTCCCTGTTCGACAGCCTGGCCCCGGCACATCACCACCACCTGATCCGCCAATTCGGCCACCAGGTTGAGGTCGTGGGTGATAAACAGAATGGCCATCTGCCGCTGTTGTTGCAGATCCCGGAGCAGGCGCAAAATCTCCGCCTGTACCGTCACATCCAAGGCGGTAGTCGGCTCATCAGCAATCAACAGCTTAGGGTTAGAGGCGATCGCACAAGCGATGGCTGCCCGCTGGATTTGGCCGCCGGAGAGCTGATGGGGATAGCGCTCCAGCAGGTGCGGGGAAAGCTGCACTTCCTCGAACAGGCGGATCGCCCGGGCGTGGATCTCCGCCGGGGGGAGGGAGGTATGGGTTCTCAGGGTTTCCCGCAACTGCTGACCACAGGTGTAGAGGGGGTTGAGGGCGGTGCTCGGCTCCTGAAAGATCATGGCGATCTGGGAGCCGCGGTAGCGCCGCCGTTGCCGAGGATCCAGCCGCAGCCAGTCCACCGTTCCCTGGGGGCCCTGAAAGAGAATGGTGCCTTCCACCCGGGCGGAGCTGGGCAGCAAGTCTATCAGCGTCAGGGCGGTCATGGTCTTGCCGGATCCCGATTCCCCCACTAGGCCCAGGACTTGTCCGGCCCCCAGTTGAAAGGACAGCCCATCCACCACCAGGGATCCCAAGCATTCTGTCTGGCTGCTGCCGGCAGTGCGGCTGGGCAAGAAAACCCGCAACCCCTGAACAGTCAGAAGGGCAGAAGTAACAACCGGAGCGACATCGGCCATGGCTGAGGGCGGCGATCGAGGGATTGGCAGGATTATAGACCACCCCTCCAGCTTCCCTTCTTTTCCCGCTGGGGCAGCTGCGGGACTTCGGCAGCGTCACTGAGGGAGTCTGGGTCTCAGCTACAGACTCGGCTCAGCTCCTGCTCAGGATGGCCAAAACCTTAGCGGGCGGGCCAGAAGATTCCAAAGCAGGAGGTGTAGCCGTGTAAAAAGGTGGAGCCCCCAACCGGGCCGATCTCCCCATTGCAAAAAAACCCCCCCAGCGGCAAGTCCCCCAGCAATTCCCGAAACCGCTGCGAGTCATGGTTGGGAGTGCCGTACAGCCCTTTGCCTCGCCCCAAACAGGAGAACATCAGCGCCCCACAGGGCTCTGGTTGCGGCTGGGAGGGGCGCTCTGACGAATAACTTTGCCCCAAGTTGCGCTCGACACAATAACGACTGAGGGCCCACCGGAGATCCTCTGCCGAAGTCTGGGCATCCCGCAGATGAAACTGCACCGTCTGGCCGGGGCGCACCCGATCCCCAATGGCCATTGCCCCCAGGCGTGGGTCAACGCCCAGAATCACCCGAATGAGAAAGTCTCCCGGCGTCGGTTCGGATTTGAATTCGTCCATCAGCAGGCCGATGAAGAGAGCTTGGCGGGCCAAGCGTTGATCTGACGGGCTGAGCCGTTCGGCTAAATCCCTTAAGACCACCAAAGGAGGGCGACCTTCCAAGCTGAGGATCACGTTCCCCTCCGCTTCGGTGACACGCAAGGGATCCCCAATCGGGCGACATCCCTGGGCTACCACCGCATCTAGCACCACGTTGCCAGAGAGGGCCAGCCCCACCGTGCCTTCCCGATACAGCTCCCGCCGGGGCGTAGGGGTACGCGCATCCAGCAAAAACAGAGCATTGCCGCGAGGAGCGCGGCCGCCACTGGCCAATCCCCCCACCTTGACCGCCCCCGGATAGGCAAAATCCAGCCCTTGCAACAGCTCAGAGATCCGAGAGGAAAATCCATCCGCCAAGAGCAAGAAATGGGGCTGGGCCTGCGGCGCAACCCCCACCAGATCAATCCACGCCGCAGGAGGTGCATCCAAGTCGGGCAGTTGTTCCCCCCGCAGATGAAACGGGTGCAAGGCCACATCCGGCAGCACCGCCAAAGACAGCGACAGGGCCGGCCCATCTTCAATTTCCTGCCCCCCACCCACGATACCACCGCCGGAGCAGCCAATCAAAACGTCCACCTCCAGCAGATCCGACAGCAGTGGCAACACGCGAATGTATTCGCTGGCAAAGGCCGCCGACACAAACAGGATCCCTAGGTTGGGCCGCAGCGGCTGCGGGGGAACGTACCCGGTGAGCAGCCCCGGCAAGCTGCCGGACCCCACTGCCTGCACCTGTCGCGTCAGAACGCTCTTCAGTTGAGCTGCCTGAAGCTTAGCCTTGGCTTCCTCCACCACCTGCCGCAGAGCCGCTTCCAGAGAAGGAAGCTGGGAGAGCGCGTTCACCCACTGCATCGGCGTGTTCCTACGGTCTGGAGTTTGCTTTTTTAGGCTAGCAATTTATGCCCAGGACTGGCTGTTCTACGTAGCCTCTTGTTTGCAAGGTGTTTAGGGCAGATAGGGCCGCGGATCCACAGGTGCGCCCCCACCAGGGCGGACTTCAAAGTGCAAGTGTGGCCCTGTGCTGCGACCCGTATTGCCCCGGCTCATGATCGTCTGCCCCTGCTGCACGTACTGGCCCTTGGACACATAGATCTGATGGCCGTGGGCGTAGCGGGTGACGATCCCGTTGGGATGGCGAATATCCACGCGATTGCCATAGCCATCTCCGGAATTGCCGGCAAAAATGACTTCCCCCTCCTGCACAGCTACAATGGGGGATCCCACCGGGCCGGGAATATCGACCCCTGCATGGAAGCGACCGCGACGGTAGCCAAAGCCGGAGGTGATTGGCCCGGCAACCGGCCAGATGAAGCCACTGCTACGGGCCTGGGGAGGAGCTGCCAGCACTGGCCGAGCTTGGGATTGTCTCCGGGCTCGTCGGGCAGGAGCTGGGATCGGGGGCTGCGTGCCTGGCGCCGGAATCGTGAGGCGTTGGCCAATGCGCAGCCAATGGGGATTGCGCAGATTGTTAGCCTGGATAATCGACCGCTGCGTTACCCCATAGCGAGCGGCGATCCGCTCGATGGTGTCACCGGCTCCCACCGTGTGGGTCAGGGAGCCACCGGCCAAGAGGGCCTGCCGTTCTTGCTGCATCTGCTGGGCCCGGCGCTGCTGCTCGGCCTGTAATCGAGCTTGCTCCTCGGCTTGGCGTTGCGCCTCTTCCTCCTGGCGGCGGCGCTCTTCCGCTTCGCGGGCCTTCTGGGCGGCGATCCTCTCCTTCTCGCGCCGGATTAGCTCGCCCACATCGCCGGGGATGAGTAGCCGCTGGCCGATGCGCAGATATTCAGGCCGATCCAGGGGGGTTGCCTCGATGATCCGCTGCTGCGGAACTTGGTAGCGGTTGGCAATGTCTTCCAGGGTATCTCCTGGCTGGACGGTGTAGATCAATCCCGGCTGGCTGGGGATCAGCAACTTCTGCCCCGGCTGCAGCGGCGTACTGGCTTGAATGCCGTTGGAGACAGTGATGGCGGCGGCGTCGAGCTGGTACATCTGGGTCAGATGCCAGAGGGTTTCTCCCGGCTGCACCTCATGCTCGAGAATGCCTCGAGGCCCTTCCCCGGTTGGGATCTGGCCGGCCTCGAAGGCTTGCCGCAGTCGGGCTTTTTTTTGCTCGTAGTTCTGCTGCAGGGCGCCGGACAGCGTGTGCACCGAGGGGGGAATCGGCTCCGCCAGCTGGGATCCCCAGGGGTGGCGAGAAAGCTGACGTTGATGCAGCGTGGCCGCCCCCGCCAAGCCCAACATGAGCAAGAGGCCGGTGGTCCACATCGGATAGCCCCGTCGCGCCGGAGCCAAGGTCGAGGGATCTGGATTTTCTGGCTCGGCTGGCTCATCGGAGGGGGCCGGCCCCGACTCTTCCAGGGCATCGGCGCGGGGATCCGCCTCCAGCTTTAGGAGCCACACCAGGCCCGTTAAGCTGAGAGAAAGGGCTAAGCCAGCCCACCGGAGTCTTGACGGGGCAGAGAGAAGTGCCGGCTCCCACCCCTCGGCAGCCCGCTCCTGAGCGGTCGGGATCCCTGCCGGATCTTCGGGCGGAGAAAGGGTGCTCACGGCAGCACCCTGGATGTCCAGCTCACTCCTCTGGGCATTTGAGAACGTCAATCTTTGGGGCATCCTCACACCAATAGGCTGATACTAGAGTGGAAGAGAAGATGTCAAAATTGAGGCCAGCAGCCCCTTGCAGCAAGCTGCACCAAGACTGGCGAAGCCCAAGCGCAGTTCGATAATGAACAGATTGGTTCGCACTCAGGTTAGAGTACCGTAGTTAATAAATCTAGACAAGTCTTCACAGGTAGTTTCAGCTGAGATGCTTGTCCCCCAATGATTGCAGCCTCCGGCCCGTTGAGATTTTGTCGAGCCTTATCTGATGCAGGACAGAATGTGCCATCGTGCTTACCTGGAAGATAAAGCCCGCTTTGCTGTAGCTGAAACTACAAACCAGGACTCTCCATGACTTTAGTTGTCTACAACACCTTGACTCGCCGTAAGGAAGTGTTTCAGCCCCTGTCAGCCGGTGGCTCTGAGCCCATGTCTGCCGACGAGGCGGCTGGCGGGGAGAAGCCCCTGGTGCGGATGTATGTCTGCGGCGTTACAGTTTACGATCTCTGCCACCTCGGCCACGCGCGCACCTATGTAGTGTGGGACATGGTGCGTCGTTACCTGGAGTGGCGGGGCTACCGGGTGAAGTATGTGCAGAACTTTACCGATGTGGACGACAAGATCCTCAAGCGGGCCTTAGAGCGGGGCGAATCGATGCAGGCGGTGGCGGAACGCTTCATCGCCGAGTATTTCCAAGATATGGATCGCCTCAACATCAAGCGGGCCGATCTCTACCCCAGGGCAACCCGATCGCTGCGGGCGATGTTCGAGCTGATCCAATCGCTGGAGCTCAAGGGCTTTGCCTACCGGGTACGGGATCCCCTTGCCCGTCAGGCGGAGATCCCTGCTTACGATGTCTACTACGCCGTCCGTAAATTCCCGGACTACGGCCAGCTCTCCGGTCGCAAGCTAGAGGAGCTGGAGGCAGGGGCCAGTGGCCGGGTGGGAGAGGAAGGGGCTGGCAAACAGGATCCCTTCGATTTTGCTCTTTGGAAGGCGGCTCCCCCTTCCGAGCCGGGGTTTGAGTCTCCCTGGGGTTGGGGACGTCCGGGCTGGCACATCGAATGCTCGGCCATGGTGCGGGAAAACTTAGGGGATCACATCGACATTCACGCCGGCGGAGCGGATCTCATTTTTCCCCACCACGAGAACGAGCTGGCCCAATCGGAGCCGATTACCGGCAAGCCGCTGGCCAAGTACTGGATGCACAACGGCTTTGTCAACGTCAACGGCCAGAAGATGTCCAAATCGTTGGGCAACTTCACCACCCTACGCCAGGCGCTTGCCGTCTATCACCCCATGGCCCTGCGGCTGTTCCTGCTCCAGACCCATTACCGCAGCCCGATTGACCTCACCGAGCCGGCGATGCAGGCAGCCAGCCGCGGCTGGGAAACCCTGGAGAAAGGGATCCACTGCGCCGAGCAGTTTTGCCAGACGGCATCTCCCGATTGCGAGGCGATGCAAGCCTTTCAGGCCGCTATGGACGATGATTTTGGCACCCCTGGGGCGCTGGCCCTTGCCTTTGAGCTGGCCAAAGAACTGATCCGTGAGCACAACCTCTTGACCCACCAGGGCCACACCCACCTGCAGCCGCAGGTGCTGAGGCAGAAGAGCGCCGCCCTGCTGGAGATCCTGACCACGCTGGGCTTCTGCTGGCCCCAGCCTGCCACCGCCCAGGGATCCGAGAAAGCCGTCGCCAATGGGGAACTGGCCAAGCTTCCACCCCTCGAAGAAAAGCAGATTGAGGAGCTGGTGGCCCAACGCACGGCAGCCCGCAGGGCGAAAAACTTTGCCGAGGCGGATCGAATCCGGGAGCAGTTAAAGGCCCTGGGAATCACCCTCATCGACCAAAAAGACGGCACCACCCGTTGGCTGCGGGAGTAGGGGTTGCCCATCACGAAGGGATCCTTAGGCCGGAAACGGCCTGGTGGTAGAACTGGCGCATCTCGGCAAACCACTCCACTCGCGAGGGATCCCAGGTGTAGAACATGTGGCCGCCGCGGTAGTGGCGCAAGAGAAGGTTGGCCTTGAGGCGGGGATCCAGCTTCATCAAGTCCACCAAGTGGTTGGAGGCAAAGTAAGGGGTGACCAGGTCGTAGAAGCCGTGGTGAATGCTCACCCGCAGGTGGGGATTGAGGGCCATGCTGCTGCGCAGCTCGTCCATGGCGCCAATAAACCCTTGCTTGAGTTCCCCTTTGGGGGTAAACCGCCAGGACTTGAACACCTCTAAGTTCAGGAGGTGGTAGGTCAAGTCTGTGTCCACCTGGAGGGTCTCCCGCAGGTGGCTGTTGATGGCGGCGGTAAAGAGGCGATCTACCCCATCCAAGGTGGGATCGGATCCCTCGAAGGTAGGCCGATCCGGAAAGGGATCCACCGTGGTGACGGAAGCATCGTACAGCCCCAACACCAGCCGCTGGGAGCGCAACAGCTCGCGGGCAAAGCTGGCCGGGTCGATCCGACCGCCTTTGTGGGCCACATACTCAGGTGAGAGTCCGATCCCTGCCGCCATCTCTGTGTAGATGGCCTGCCGCTCTGCCTCTGGCATCGCCTCCCCCATGGCCAAAAGAGGCAACAGCCGCTGGCGGGCAAAGCTTTCTGCTTTGGGCAGCAAGATCTGCAAATCCTCCCCCCAGCCACACCGCCCGTGATAGGCCGCCGTGGCTACATAGGAGGGGAACAGGGTTGCCCAGGTGCTGAGGTTGTAATCGGTGGTCTCCAGCAGCCCGAACTCGATGGCCGGCGAGATGAGAATCGCTCCTGACAGGCCCACCCCAAACTTGGCTTGCAGCTCCTTGGCCAGCCGCGCCACCCGAAATCCCCCGTAGCTCTCACCGGCAATGAAAATGGGAGAGAGCCAGCGCTTATACCGCGAGAGGAAGCCCTGGATAAACTCGCCCAAAGATTGCAAATCCCGCTCCACGTCCCAGAAGGGTGCTTCTTTGGGGGGCTCCTCCTCCTTCTCCTCCGGCTGAGTGGGCTTGGCCGCCGGATCGGATTTTTCCTGAGAACTTTTGGCGTCTTGAGACTCTTTGGGCAGGGCGCGGCTAAAGCCTGTCCCCACCGGATCGACGAAGACCAAATCAGAAAACAGCAGCCAACTTTCGGCGTTATCCACCAGTTGCACCGGCGAGGGCGGCAGGCTGCCGTTGGGCCCAAAGCAAATCCGTCTCGGCCCCAGGGATCCCATGTGCAAATAGGCAGAGGCGGCCCCCGGCCCGCCGTTGAAAACAAAAGTCAGCGGGCGGTGCGGGGAGTCAGAATCCTGCCTCAGATAAGCGACGTGAAAGATCTCGGCCACCGGCTTTTCTCGGCGGAAGAGCGTCTGCCAGCCAGCCACCGCCCTGTAGGGGAAGGACTCCCCCCCAGCGTTGAACGTGTGCTCTGTGGTGTGCAAGACAGGAGTGGACTTAGATTCTGCAGGCATAGAGACACGGGAGCTGCAACTTGCCTATCCAGTAAATCACAAGTTGCCAGATCTCCACCCCTGCCTTGGAACAGGAGCCGAGGGTTACAGGGTGAGCGGCGCTTCCAAGGTCAGATTAAAAGATTGGCCGGGGCGCAGCACCACCACCTGGGGAGCGGTAACATTGCCTACCACTACGCCAGCCGCTGCCCCTGCCAGGACATTGCCCGCCGAGACACCGCCGGTGATGGCTCCCAAAAGGGTGCCTGCGGCTGCCCCAATGGCCGCATCCTGGGCGATGGCCTCAGCCAAATACTGCCGGGGATCTTTCTCGTCGTGAAGAATGTTGGAAACAGCCCGCAGGCTATAGGTGCGACCCCCGAGGACGATGGCAGTGGCAACAAAGCGGGATCCGCCCGGCGCCGGCTCCATCTGCCCGAAGACGCGGCTGCCAGCCGGGATCACCAAACGCCCCTGGTTGTCGAAAATGTTTTGCGTGACGGCCACTTCCAGGGGATAGATGGTGTCTGGATAAAAGTATTGCGGCTCTTCGCTGCTGAGGCTGCCGACGGGAATGATCGTCCCCTGCTCAAGGCGGTAGGTGCCCAATTCAAAAAGCGGCTGGGCCACCACCGGCAAGGGGGCCAGCAGAGGGATCCCTGCCCAACCCATCACAGCGGCTGCTAAGATAGCTTTCATTGCAAATCTCCTAATTCTCCAGGGTTCTGGCGGGTGTCTGTGGCCTTGCGGGGCCAGTTGCCTTCCCTGTGCAGATCTCTCCATAACTTCTAGGTTATCGAATCAAAGTGCCAGCCCCTTTTCCGGGGTGAGTAGCTTTATCTGCAACTTTGGGCAGTTTTGGGCAGCCCGAAAGCCTACTTGTTCAACTTGAATTGAGGCGCACGGCCCTCACCCCCAGCCCCTCTCCCAGAGGGAGAGGGGGGATGGGGCTCAAAAGTGCTGGAAGGCGTGCTGGCGGCTGAGGGGTTGTCCGTCACTCAACCGCACCGTTCCCTGCGGATCCCAGCCGGTTACTTCCCCAATCCAGGTCGCCCCCGGCAACTGTTCCAGAAGGCGCTGGGCCAGCGCGGGCTCGGCGCTGAGCAACAGCTCAAAATCTTCCCCGCCGTAGAGCGCCCACTCCAGGGCTTGGCCCGGAAAAACATGTTGCAAAGCCGCCGAAATCGGGATCCGCTCCGCCTCGATCCGCGACTCCACCCCACTGGTCTGGCACACCTGCACCAGAGCATCTGCCAAGCCATCGCTGGTGTCCATGCCGGCCAGGCGCAAAGGATCCGGGATCCCTTCCAAAAGGGGTAATAGATCCAAGCGCGGGCGCGGATATTGGTGCGCCCTGATTAACTGCTCTCGCTCGGCTGCCGCGGCTGAGGATCCCTGTTCGGGATGGAGCAGCAGCTCCAGGCCGGCCCGCGCGTCGCCATGGGGCCCTGTTACGATCAGCCAATCGCCCGGCTGGGCCCGTTTGCGCTCAATAGCCCGCCCCGGCTGTACCGATCCCAGAGCCGTGATCGCCACAAACCGCTGCGGCGACCGACACAGATCCCCCCCTACCAATTCCGCTCCCCAAGGGGCACAACAGGCTTGCATCCCTCGATAGAGCTCCTCCACCCAAGCCACCGGCGTGGATCCCGGCAGGCCCAGGCCCACCAGCAAAGCTAGGGGATGGGATCCCATCGCCGCCAGATCCGAGAGATTGGCCGCCACCGCGCGCCAGCCCACTGCATGGGCCGGGGTGGTTAAGTCGCTAAAGTGAACCCCCTCCACCAAGACATCGGTGGTCACCACCAACTGCCCTTTGGGAGCGGCCAACACTGCCGCGTCATCCCCCACCACCTGGTCAGGGCAGTAGCGCTGTACGATCTGCAACAGCCCTGCCTCGCCAATTGCCGAGATCGGCAGGGGAGAAAGGTCGCCGCTGGGTTGGGGAGGACGACACGGAGGATCGAAAAACAAAGGAGCCCTTTGCGGATACACAGCGGGGTAGCTTGCTAGCCTCGTACTAAGCGCTCCGCACCGCTGACGCGAGTAGTACGGGGCGGAAAAGCCCGTTCGCGTTAGCAGGACGTAGTCCTTGAGCGACTTGAGTCGCTCGCCAATGCCATAATTCTAAGCAAGCACCCACCCCGGTGAAAGACCCGGACAGTGCTGTCAGTCAACAAGTAAGCGGAACCTTGAGACTGG